>CACWIU010000018.1 GCA_902761025.1 uncultured Ruminococcus sp.
AAAACCATATTTTAAAAAAACGCAAAAATAAAGCACAGGTAGTTAACACCCGTGCTTTATGCGTTCTGTCAATCTAAAATGTACACGCAAAGCTGCTGTCTGCCGAAAGCTTCGCACTCCTCCTCGGTATTCATGTAGAGATCTACAAGAATATCTCCTGCCATTGCAGCCGTTCCGGTATCTTCCGCTACTGCGTAACCGTATACGAAACTGCCGTCAGCAGAACAAATGTATAATCTTGTTCCATATGGAATGACATTCGGGTTGACTGCTACCGTTCCTACTCTCGGAATTGTTCCCGTAGAAGTAATGCCGCTTAGTTCCGTGTATGCGGTACATGTGCCTACAATCATCTTTGAATATGAAAAATCAAAGCTATTGTCTTGATAGTCATCATTTTTTGAATCATCAGCCAACGCAGCGTTTTTTTCCTGCTTGGGTTCTGACTCAACCGCAGACACAACGTGAGAATCGGAAATTTCTTTTTTCTCGGGTTGCTCTTGTTTGCCGAAATCGGCAAAAACATTTTTTTCTTCGGGCTTTACTTCTGTTGTTTCGTTTTTTTGTTCCGCCGTATTTTTTTCCTCAAAAGAACCTGAAATTTCAAGTTCGGGTTTTGCGGATTCGCTTTCAACGGCAGTTGTTTTAGGCTGAGCCTCTTTTGTACCCACTAAAATTATTGTATCCTCAGCCTTATATATGATTTTGCGGGAAACTTCTTTTTTCTCTGTAAGCACATCGTTTACATATTTTTCTTTGTATGTAATTTCGATTGAACCTTCTTTGCCTTCCTGCTTTACTTTTTTCTCGCCTTCGGGAAGGGTGGAGCAGGTTTGCTCAATAACATGAGATTCGATTTTTTGTTTTTTAGTTGTTGTTCTGTTCAGTACTTTGTCAACATTGATTTTCATGCCCGATTTTACAGGAGCATTAATGTCAACGTTGAGAGCATCGTCTTCGGTAAGCTGATATCCCGCATAGTTCAGCGATTCGCCGATTTTCCCTTCGGGAACATAGACGATACTCGAACTTCCGCCGCATGTAAGATAAATCTTAACGCCTTTTTTAACGGAAATATTCATATTCTTTTTTAGTTCCGCTGTGGGAACAGGCGTGACAAAGTCATTGACAGAAAAATCAGTGTTTGCAAGCTTCAAAGCGTCCGCAACCGTGCCGCCGGTTACTTCAAGTTTTGTTTTGCCTTCGTTAGATGTTACTGTAATGGGAAACGCACGAATGATACTTATATCAATTCTTTCGCTTGATTCTTCCGTTACAACTGCTTCGTCAAAGTCATTCAATTCAAGTCCGGCTTCTTCGATAATGTCTTTTGTATCGTCGTCAGCCGTTGTGACCATGTAAGTTTCGCTGCCGTCCGTAATGTAAGCTATTCGGCTGTCGGACGCTGCCGACATCATAGAAATAACCGCCGCAAAACAAAATACGGATAGAATAGTAAACTTTTTGAATGTGGATAGTCCTGAACGTTTCTCTCTGCGTTCGGCATGTTTGCCGTGCTTATGGGAATTATTCATTGTGTTCTCCTTTTTACGTCATAATATTTAGATGGCAGTTTGTCCGCCGCAAAATGACTTCTTATACAGCCTGCCGCATAGACCAACTCGGAGGCTGAAAGCGTCACAAGACAACCATCATCATATAATTTCGCACCACAATGTGTATTATAGCTTTTTCCTTTCGTCATGTCAAATAAATAACAGACTTGTTATTTGTTTATTTTGCACAACCGAAAAGCAACAAAATTGAAAAAATGCCCCTAAAACTAAGTTTTTTTGACAATGAAACAGCCGATTAACTGTGCAAAATGTAGAAAGTTACAAAGTTACAATTTGTTATATATGATTTCGTTCTTGAAACAATGTATATTTATACGTAATTAATATATATTTATACATGAGCATAAGCTTGTAATAACAGCTGCACTTCTGCTTAAACGCTGATATCAAAATTGTATAAAATGAATTTTTATGCAATAAAATATACAGTTATATTTCTTAAAAAGAATTTAAATAATTATATAAATATTTCATTTTTTTATAACTGCCTAAAAAATGCAAAAAATTATAAATTAAGATAAAAAAGTTTGGGAGATATTCATATTAAATAAGAATAAATTAAGAACACGATTTAACAAATTTGTAATACGCATTTTTTATTATTTAAAATTATTATTTTTATCTTGAAGCTGCTTTTTTATTAACGAGTATTTTAATTTTGTAGCGTTTCCGCCTCTGATATGCCTTTGAGCTTTGTTTGTTTGCAGGACTTTGTTAGCTTTCAGAAACAATTCCGTATTAATAGATTTAAGTCTTGTTGTAACGTCCTTGTGTACGGTGGATTTTGAGATACCGAATTTTTTTGCGGCACATCTTACGGTACACTGTGTTTCAACTATGTATTGAGCCAGTTCGACTGCTCGTTGTTCTACTGTATCATTCACGTTAATTCCTCCGGCGTATATTTTGCATTTGCTAATTTATATGAACCGTCAAGCAAATTAATGACATTTAAATAAATTCAAAAATTTTTTTGTTCTTGACTATTCACAAAAGCCTTTTTTTGTTATATAATAATAAAACACCGGAAAACGTTTCTTAATTAACAAACGGAAAGGGAGCATTTGATATCATGAAAATATACAATACGCTTACACGCACAAAAGAAGAACTTAAACCGATAAATCCGGGCGAATACCGCATTTATGCCTGCGGTCCCACGGTTTATAATTTTATTCACATCGGCAATTCACGTCCTATATGTGTTTTTGACGTTCTCAGAAGATATCTTGAATACAGAGGCAATAAGGTTATTTTTGTTCAAAATTTCACTGATATAGACGATAAAATCATTAACAGAGCAAACGAAGAGGGAACAGATTATTTAACTGTTTCCGAAAAATACATTAAAGAGTACAAAACAGACGCTCAGGGACTTAATGTTCGGGAAGCTACCGTTCACCCACGAGCTACCGAAAATATGGACGAAATTATTGCTATTATTTCAGACTTAGTTGAAAAAGGCTATGCTTATCGTGCTGAAAACGGCGATGTTTATTTCCGTACAAATCGCTTTGCCGAGTATGGAAAACTCAGTCATCAGCCGCTTGACGACTTGAAAGCCGGAGCAAGAATTTCTGTCGGCGAGATGAAAGAAGACCCAATGGACTTTGCGGTGTGGAAAGCTGCCAAACCGGGCGAGCCTTATTGGGAATCCCCATGGAGCAAGGGAAGACCCGGCTGGCATATCGAGTGTTCCGCAATGGCAAGACGTTATCTCGGAAAGACTATTGACCTGCACTGCGGCGGTCAGGATTTAATTTTCCCTCACCATGAGAACGAAATCGCTCAGAGCGAATGCTGCAACGGCGTTACTTTTTCTAATTACTGGATGCACAACGGATATATTAATGTTGATAATCAGAAAATGTCAAAGTCAAAAGGAAACTTTTTCACAACTCGTGACGTTGCCGCTAAATATGGATATGAGCCTATTAGATATTTAATGCTTTCATCTCATTACAGAAGTCCCATTAATTACAGCATTGAAATTATCGAACAGTGTCAGGCTGCTTTGGAGCGTCTTTATAACTGCCGTGACAATATTCGTTTCATGCTTGACAAGACTTCGGGCGATTTGACAGACAGCGAAAAAAAACTTGTGGAAAAATTCGGCTCTTACAGACAACAGTTTATTGAAGCTATGGACGACGATTTAAACACGGCGGACGCAATTTCCGTTATTTTTGAGTTGGTTCGCGATATTAACACAGCGTTGGCAGATAATCCGTCTTTGGCTTTTGCAAAAGAATCCGAAAGTATTTTTAATGAATTAACGGGCGTTCTTGGCTTGGTCTATAGGGAAGAGGACAATTCTCTTGACGCAGAAATAGAAAAGCTTATCGCCGAGAGAACAGAGGCTCGCAAACGCAAAGACTGGGCAACAGCCGATAAAATCAGAGATACTTTGAAAGAAATGAACATTGTGATTGAAGATACTCCGCAAGGCATTAAGTGGCACAAAGCATAAAAAAATATTGGGCAGTCTTTTGTTTTTATTAAAAGGCTGCCTTGTTTTTTTACCCATTTATTAAATTTTGTTGAATTGCTTTTTTTAAAAATTTATAAAAATTAATAAAAAATTGTTTTGACAAGCAGAATAAAATGTGCTATCATATGAACAGGTATAGTTTCTAAAACTATTTTAGAAAGGGAGGCAATGAAATGTTTAATATACCTATGAACACGTCAGGCGCGTTGAGTGCCGAGGGACTGCTCGCTTTGAATCAGACCGGTTCGGCGGGTATGCCTGCAAATAATGTGGGTCAGCCTCAGCAGACGGCTAACTTCAATCAGCCGCCAATGCAAAGTCAGCCTGCAAATACGTATCAACCGCCAATGCAAAATCAGCCTGCTAATACATATCAGCCGCCAAGGCAAAGTCAGCCGGCTAATACATATCAGCCGCCAATGCAAAATCAGCCTGCTGTGTCAAGACAGCGTCCGGCAGGAACGGGCGTTAAACTGAAAAAGGGTCAAAAGGTATCTCTTTCTCAGATGAACCCGAATCTTTCGGAAATTCAGGTTTGCTTGGGCTGGGATATTTTAAATCAGGCTTGCGATTTGGACGCCTCTGCATTTATGCTTGGAGCAAACAACAAGGTAATAGGCGATGACTGGTTCGTGTTTTACGGTCAGCCGAACAGCCCCGACGGCAGTGTGGTTCATTCCGGTGACAGTACTAACGGCGCGGCAGTCGGCGATGATGAAATTATCACTGTTAATCTTAACAGATTGAATCCCAATGTTCAGAAGATTGCTTTTGTTGTTACGATTAACGAAGCTCTTGAAAGACATCTGAATTTCAGCATGGTTCAGAATGCTTACGTAAGAGTTGTTGATAAATCTACCGGCAAAGAGCTTGTAAAGTTTATGCTTACGGAGTATTTTGCGTCTGTTACGTCAATGGTCGTTGGCGAAGTTTACAACAAGGGCGGTCAATGGAGATTTAATCCCGTCGGCAACGGCTTTGCGGAAGATTTGGCAGGATTATGCGGTGTTTATGGTGTAAATGTGGCGGATTAATTCGTCATATTAATAAAATTAACAAAGGAGTACAAACTAATGCTTAAGTTAGAAACATTAAACGAGCTTACCCTGAAAGTAACTTGTCAGGGCGGCGGCGACATTCTTTATACAAAAGCAGGCGCTTTTATTTGCGGCGAGTGCTACGGAGCAAAGAATTATCAGTTTGAAAAGGTTCTTTTGGGACCTCAGGGCAATCCTCTTCAGGCAGCTTTGGGACAGCTTACACGTCGTTTCACAGGTGAAAATCTCCCTTTGATGAAAGTTGTAAACAGAGGCGACAACATTACATATTACGCTAACGAAGCTCAGCACGTTGTTGTATATAATTTAAGACAAGGCGAAACAATTTCCGTTGAGTCCGAAAATATTCTTGCGTTTACATCAACATGCCGTTACGGCGTTCGTTTCTTGGCGCAGGGCGTAATTTCTCAAAAAGGTTTGGCAACTTCTACTCTTACCGGAGCAGGTCCCAATGCGCAAGTGGCTGTTCTGGTAGACGGCAACCCGATTGTTCTCAGCAATGTTCAGAACAGAGCAACGCTCGAAGTTGACCCTGACTCTGTAGTATGCTGGATTGGCGGCGACCCCGGATTTAAAATGGATCTTTCTTGGAAAAACTTAATCGGTCAGGCTTCCGGCGAATCCTATATGTTTGAGTGGGGCGGAAATAATCCGGCAACTGTTATTATTCAGCCTCTTGAAAGACAGTCCGGCGTTAATATCGGTATGGACGGCGGCTCTTCCGGTCAGAGAGCTCATGCGCAGCAGAATCAGACACTCGGCGGCGCTGCTCAGAGCGTACAAGGCACACTCGGACAGCTCGGCAATATGCTTGGCGGAGTTACAGGAGGCGGAATGCCCGGAGCAGGCGGCGGCACAGGCGGTCTCGGCGGCTTGGGCGGTCTTGGCGGTATGCTCGGTCTGTAATTAGTTTTATTTATTTTTAAATTCAAAGGGCAAGGCATTTTTGTTCAATATAAATGTCTTGCCTTGTGAAAAAATATTAAATTAAGGAAGGAATATTATTATGGCAGTTAGTTTAAGTAAGGGCGGCAAGGTTAGTCTTGCAAAGGTAGCGGCTGACGCAGGTATTTCCGGCGGCTTGACAAAAATTATTGTAGGTCTTGGCTGGGACGTAAATCGTTATGACGGCGGCGCTCAGTTCGATTTGGACGCAGCGGCTTTTATGCTTACCGGAACAGGCAAAGTAAGAAGCAGCGACGACTTTATTTTCTATAATCAAACAAAAGGCCCCGGCATTGAGCATATGGGCGACAACAGAACAGGCGAGGGCGAAGGCGATGACGAAGTAATCAATATTGAGCTGGTAGCTATTCCGGCTGATATTGAAAGAATCAGCTTTACTGTTACAATAGATCAGGCTGACGCAAGAAGACAGAATTTCGGCATGGTTGAAAATTCTTATATCCGTGTGCTTGACGCACTTTCCGGCACAGAACTTATTAAGTATGACCTCGGCGAAGATTTCTCCGTTGAAACGGCTGTTGTAGTTGCAGACTTGTACAGACATAACGGCGAATGGAAATTTAACGCTGTCGGCAGCGGTTTCTCGGGCGGTTTGGCTGCTCTTTGCGCTAACTTTGGCGTAGATATCGGTTAATCGTATTAACGGCGAAGCCATTAACGATATGTTGCTCAAAAAAATGACGCTGTTCGGCATTTTTGTAAAAGTTTTAAAAGTTTGAATTATAAAAAGGCTTTGCGGGTTATTCCGCAAAGCCTTTTGCTTGTATATTAAATTTTTTCTGAAATGATTTCAGCAATAAGTTCTCTTTCGTCCATGTGATATTTAACGCCCTTTATTTCCTGATAATCCTCGTGACCTTTTCCGGCAAGAACAATAATATCTCCCTTTTGAGCATTCTCGATACAGTAGCGAATAGCGTCTTTTCTGTTTGGAACGACTACATATTTACCGTCTGTTTTGTTAATGCCTACTTTAATATCTTCTATTATGTCCATAACGTCCTCAAATCGGGAGTTGTCTTCTGTGATAACGGAAAGGTCGCTGAGCTTGCCCGAAATTTCTCCCATTTCATATCGTCTGATTTTGGGACGGTTGCCGCCTGCGCCGAACATTGTAATAAGTCTGTTGGGATTATATTTTCTTAATGTTGTCAAAACATTTTCCATGCTAAGGGCATTGTGAGCGTAGTCAATCAGCAATGTAAAATCGTCGCTTACATGAACAGGCTCTACACGTCCTTTGACTTTTACGCTTTCCAAGCCTTTAAGAACAGCGTTTTTGTCAACTCCGCAGCGGCGGCATACGGAAATGGCTGCCAACGCATTATAAATATTAAACTTTCCCGGAATGCCTACGTTAACACGGTAATTGTCAAAGCCGCCTAAATCAAAGCTTACTCCGAGAAATCCCGGTCGGCGAGTTAATTCGCCGTTTGAAGCCGTAACATCGCATTGTTCGGAAAATCCGAATGTTTCGATTTTACAGTCTGCGTCGGCGGCAACATCTTCAAAAACCTGACTGTCACGGTTCAGCAAACCGAGCTTACATTGCTTAAACAAAATCTTCTTACAAGCAAGGTACTCTTCCATTGTAGCGTGTTCGCTGTCGCCGATATGGTCATTTGAAAAGTTGGTAAAGACACCGTAATCAAAGAATATACCGTCTGTTCTGTGCCATTTTAAGCCGAGCGAAGACGCTTCTATAACAAAAGCCTTGCAGCCCTCGCTGACCATTTTGCGAAGAGCCTGCTGAATTTCAAAGGACTCGGGAGTAGTATTGTTTGTTTTATATATTTTGTCACCGATAACTATGCCGAGAGTGCCGATTGTGCCTGTCTTTATGCCGCCTGCCTGTAAAATTGACTGAATCATGCACGCTGTAGTAGTTTTTCCTTTTGTGCCTGTCAAGGCGATAGAAATTAGTTCCTTTGCAGGGTGTCCGAAAAAATTTGCCGACATATAAGCAAGAGCTTTTCGCGTATCGTCAACTTTTATAACAGTAACTCCCTTTAAGTCGAGTTCGTCGCTTAAAACAATAACGGAAGCTCCGCTGTCAACTGCCGACTGTGCGAAACGATGAGCGTCTACATTATACCCTTTAAGGCATACGAAAACATCTCCGTTTGTGACTTTGCGGGAATCATAGACAAGGTTGTTAATTTCTATCTCCGTACTTCCTGAAAGTACGGAATAGTCTATATTTTCTAAAAGTGATGTTAATTTCATAAATTTTTCTCCCTCAAAATTAAATTTTACCAACATATAATATTGATATGTATAAAGTTTGGTTTACATTCAATATAGTAATTAAAAAAAGCTGTGTTAATTGCAAAAAAATTTAAAAAAATACTTGAAAAAACTGATGTAATATTATAAAATATTAAGTGCAGACACTTTGCGGTGTAATTGCCGGAAATGAGTTTTTTGTACATATATTTAAAATACTACATTTTACTTTAATTGTCAATCAATGAAAATCATGTGAACTTAAAACTGCAAATCTTTGTTAATGTTCACAAAAGCAACGCCGGCAAATAAAAAAATTTCAGATTTTTTTATTTGCTAATAAGGCTTGTTTTGAAAAAATAAAAAATATACCCTGCAAAATTGTCACATTTTCACAAAATATTTTTGTCATATGCTACAAACTCAACTCAGCTAATTTGTACATAGTGATAATTATAGGCTGGTTTGTGTACAAAATGTACAAAAATAACGGCGTAATATATTTAGGGCAATAAAAATACATAAAGATATTGAAAAAAAGCTGTGCATATGTTATTATTTATATAGTGACATTGTTGCATTTTATGGGCATAATTTTTAATAATGTTGTAGGGTATGTCCGAAAGGCGACAGCACTGGGTTTCAAGCCCGGATAAATTTTATAATTTTTTAGAAAGAAGGAAAAAGTCAATGAACAAGACAAAAAGAATTTGCGCGATTGCTATCGCAGCAATGTTGGCAGTAACCTCTTTTGCAGGATGCGGCAGCGGTGACACCGGCAGCACAGGCGGCACAACAGGCGGCAGCACAGGCGGCGAAACAACTGCTTCAACAACAGGCGGCGGCACAACAGTTACAGGTGACGGCGGCGACCCGCTTTACGGCGAGGGAGCTAACGGCACAATTAACCTTAAGGTTTGGGGTCCGGACGCTGCTCAGGAAGTCCTTAAAGGTCAGTGCAAGAAATTCTCCGAGAACATGAAAGCTTACGGCGATGTTCAGATCGAAGTTATCCCCCAGGGCGAGGCAGATTCCGCAGCACTGGTACTCAACGATGCAACAGTTGCCGCAGACGTATTCGGTTTTGCTTGCGATAACCTTAACAAGCTCGTAAGAACAGGCTGTCTTCTTGAAGTAACAGGAGCAGAGAAAGACGCGGTTATTGCCGATAACAGCGAAGGCTCTGTAAAGGCTGCCACAGTTACGGATAAGGATACGGGCGAAGATAAGATTTACGGCTATCCCGAAACAGGCGACAACAGCTACATTTTGGTTTACAACAAGGATTACGTTTCCGAAGATCAGGCTAAGACACTTGAAGGTACACTCGAGGCTTGTAAAGCTGCTAACAAGAAGTTCGTTATTGAAGCAGGCAACGGTTACTACTCCTGTATGTTTATGTTCACAGGCGGCTTGAAGATTGACGGTTACGAAGAAGACGGCGAAACACAGAAGTTTACAGAGTATGACGAGGCTAAAGTTGTTAAGACAATGATGGCTTTCCAGGATCTCTTCATTAAGTATAAAGACAATCTTCTCGTTGGTGAAATTACAAAGGTTGTAGACGGATTTAAGTCCGATACAGTTGCTGCAGGTATTGACGGTTCTTGGAACTTCTCACACGCAAAAGAAACTTTGGGCGACAAGGCGGGATTTGCTGTTCTTCCGACTATCAATGTCGACGGTACAGACACACCTATAATCAATATGTTCGGTTACAAGCTGTTGGGCGTTAACTCCAGCACAAAATATCCGAATACGTCTATCGAACTTGCAAAATTCCTTGCAGGCGAAGAGTGTCAGGCTGAAAGAGCAGAAAAACTCAACTGGGGTCCGTCTAACAAGGCTGTTGCAGAGAGCGATGTTGTAAAGAATGACCAGGCTCTTTCCGCTATTTTGGCTCAGTCTGCTAACTCTGTTGCTCAGATTTCCATTGCTGACTCGTTCTGGACACCGGTTGCTACTTTGGGCAACAAGGTTTCCGATACTGCTAACCCAATGGACGAAGCTGCATGCAGCTGCATGCACAGAATTGCTCAATCAAACTATCGCTAACATAAGAGACGAGTAATTGCTAAAGGGTCAGTTGATTCTATTTATATTTGCTAAATGAAACGATTGAAGCTTCGGGCAATTCCTACGTTGCTTGGATTGTCCGAAGTTTCTTGTGGTTATTTTTTAGGGGAGTGAGCTAATGACATTTATTGAATATAAAGCGCTTTCTCCTGCCGATAAGGTAAAATATAAGGTTGGGGAGTTTTTTTCGCAGATACCGAATAAACTGAGTGTATTCGGAAAAACTATTGCGAATTTCTTCAAAAACTTAATAGCTAAAATTATCGCAGGTTTTAAGGGCTATGGTTCAAGATTCGCTAACGGCGATATGGCGACCAAAATTTCGTACATAGTTATGGGCTTTGGTAATTTTACCAGAGGTCAAGTCGGAAAAGGATTGGCTTTTCTGGCAGCGGAAATTCTTTATTTTATTTATATGGCAAACTTCGGACTTGCTTATTTGAACAAGTTCGACACTTTGGGTACAGTTAAAACTACTCAGACAATTAATCCCGATACGGGACGTCCGATGTCCGTATACGGAGATAACTCCATGCTGATTTTGCTTTATGGTACCCTTACCATTCTGATTACATTTGTATTGATAGGCATTTATGTTGCCAATACAAAGGCTGCCTATGAGGCAGAGCTTGCGTTGAAAGCAGGCAAGAAGAATCTTACTCTCAAGGAAGAACTGGCAGACTTCTTGGACGGCAAGTATCATGTTACAATGCTTTCGCTGCCCGTGCTTTTGATTTCCGTGTTTACTATTCTTCCTTTGGCGTTCATGATTTTGATTGCGTTTACCAGCTATGACGGACAGCATACCCCTCCGGGAAATCTGTTCACATGGGTTGGACTTGAAACATTTAGAAACGTATTCAAAGTAACAGAAGGCGCAAGCAAAGGTTATACGTTTGTTTCATTGACAAAATGGACAATTATTTGGGCTATATTTGCTACTTTCTCCAACTATCTTGTTGGTATGATTTTGGCTTTGATGATTAACAAAAAGAGCATCAAGTTCAAATCTCTTTGGAGAACAATGTTCGTTATTACCGTAGCTGTTCCGCAGTTCGTATCTCTTCTTCTCATGAACCAAATGCTTCAGGACGACGGTGTTGTTAACGTAATTCTTGAAAGAATGGGTATGCAGCCTATTTCATTCTTTAACAGTACGGCATTTGTTGCTCGCGTAACCGTTATTGTTATTAACATGTGGGTTGGCGTACCTTACACGATTTTACAGACAACAGGTATCTTGCTTAACATTCCGGAAGACCTTTACGAAAGCGCAAGAATTGACGGCGCAACTCCGGTTGTTCAGTTCTTCCAAATCACGCTTCCGTATATGCTGTTCGTTACCACACCTTATTTGATTCAGTCATTCGTAGGCAATATCAATAACTTTAACGTTATTTACCTCTTAACAGACGGCGGTCCTTCAAAGAACCCGAATCTTTATCAAGCCGGCGAAACCGACCTTCTTGTTACATGGCTGTTTAAGTTGACTATGAACAGTAACGACTATAATACAGCGGCTGCCGTAGGTATTCTTGTGTTTATCGTTTGCGCTACGCTGTCACTTATCACATTCAACCTGTCTAAGTCTTCCAGAAATGAGGAGGAATTCTCATGATAAAAAGTTACAAATTAAGCCGAACAATTTCGGATATCGTGATTTACGTTGTGCTGGGCGGTCTTGGTTTGCTTTGGGTAAGTCCGCTTGTATGGCTGGTGCTGCACTCGTTCAGAAAAGAGGGCGGTGTGTCCGTACCGTATGTTTTCCCGAAAGAATACACGCTTGACAACTATTTAGACCTTTTCACAAAGACAGAGGTATTTGACTATCCGAGATGGTTCTTGAATACTTTCGTTGTTGCTGTATTTGCGTGCATTATTTCAACACTTTCCGTGCTTATGGTTTCTTACGCATTTTCTCGTTTAAGATTTAAGTCCCGTAAAACATTCATCAATATCGGTATGGTACTTGGTATGTTCCCGGGCTTCATGACCATGATTGCACTTTACTATTTGTTGAAAGCAATGAACTTGACGCAGACTCTTCCGGCATTGGTAATTTGCTACAGTTCGGGCGCAGGTCTTGGATTCGCTATTTCAAAGGGCTTCTTTGATACCATTCCGAGAGCTTTGGACGAGGCTGCCACTATTGACGGCGCAACAAGAAATGAAATTTTCTGGAAGATTATTCTTCCTATGTCCAAGCCGATTATTGTATACACCGTACTTACGTCATTTATTGGTCCGTGGTGCGACTTTATCTTGGTAAAGATTATCATGGGCGACAAGCGTGACAACTTTACTGTTGCTATGGGTCTTCGTAAAATGACAGAGAAAGAGTATAAGCAGAATTACTTCAAGCAGTTCCTTGCAGGTTCTGTTCTTGTTGCAATTCCGATTACGGTTCTCTTTATGAAGATGCAGAATTACTACGTAGAAGGTGTTACAGCCGGCGGTGTAAAGGGTTAATTTTACTCTTTATTAAGCCGTTAGATCGGGTCAGATAAGCCGAGCTTATCAATATAGCTCATTCAAAAAAACCGTCGGATTATTCCGGCGGTTTTTTTAACGAATTAATTGGCTGCGAAGCTTGTTAAAGTTTTTTGTCCAACTTTTTTTCAAAAAAGTTGGCGGATTATTCCGGCGGTTTTTTTTTGTTAGAAATTTACATATAATCCAAAAAATGTTTGTCAATTAATGTTCTGTGTGACTTTTTTTCTGAATAATCCCTTATTTTTTGCAAACAATATTCATATCAATTATGATAAAAACAAAAAGTGAGATGATATATTTATGAAAGCCACAGGCATTGTAAGACGGATTGACGACTTAGGCAGAGTTGTCATTCCAAAGGAAATTCGCCGAACGCTGCGTATTCGCGAGGGCGATCCGCTTGAAATTTATACGGACAGCAACGGCGAAGTCATTTTTAAAAAATATTCTCCTGTCGGAGAGTTAAGCACTTTTGCCGCCCAGTTTGCCGAGGTTCTTAGCAGAGTAAGCAATTTGCCTACGCTTATTTCAGACAGAGATCATATTATAGCTGCGGCAGGCATACCAAAAAGAGAATATCTTGAAAGACGAATTACGCCCGTAATTGAAGAATTAATGGAAACACGCCGTAATTTTGTCGCTCATCACAACGAAGTAGGCGAGTTTCAGCCCGTAGAGGGACTGGAAAAAGCTGCAAATATCATTTTCCCGATTATTGCGTCGGGTGATGTTACCGGTGCTGTAATTATGCTGGTGGGTGAAAAAAATTTGCCGCCGACAGAGGCGGAAATTAAACTTGCTCAAACTGCCGCGGCTTTTTTAGGCAAGCAGATGGAAGAATGAGCTTTTATAAAAAATGTCCCGATACAAAAGAGTATCGGGACATTTTTTTATTCTCCGTCCAAACGCTGAGAAAGGGGCAGTAATAACGTATTTATGCCGGTTGATATTAATTCGGCTGCTTCTGTTCGTGAAATGTAGTCATTGGGATTTGCATTAACGTAGGTTTGTATAATGTCGGAAATTTCGTTGATTTTTGTATCAAGCTGTTCAAATAATGTGGGAATGTGTTCGCCGATAGGATTTTTTTCGTCAATGGAATGAAGTATTTCAACCGCTGCTTTCGGACTGTGCCACACTTCGCCGTGTTCGCTTATCGCTTTTATTTGGATATGTGCAATTCCGGGGCAAAAAATCTGATTTGCCCGAATGTTCCATATAAGATGTCCGAAGTCGTCATGGTCTAACAATATGGAATTTACAGCTTGATTTGAAAATGAAATATAAAGAACGTATTCGCAGTCGGCTATTTCTTCGCCGTTTTCAAAAATTCTTGTTTCTATGCCGTTGTCGCCGTAATGCCCGATAACTCGCTCGCCGAGGGGTATGTTAAGATTGTTTCTGTTTACATAAATCATAAAAAATCACTCCTTTCATATAGCGGCGAATAATTGCGAAAACTTGTATACAACTGTGCATATTGAGAAAAATTTAACTGTTTTTTAAAACGGCTGCCACAACATCTCCGAGAAGTTCGCCCGAATAAACTGCTTCTTCAAGTGTGTTTGCGTCCGTTCCTACTTCAATGAGCAATGAGCCGGGTGCCAAATTCATGTTATACATAAAATTTCCGAAATAAAGAGGTCTTGTCATGCCGGGATAGCGTGTTTCGGCTTCGCTTTGCAGCTTAACGGCTAAGCTCATATTTTGCTCCCAGTTGGGGAAATTGTAATATCCGTAGTTATCGTTGCCGCACATAATCATAATTTGAGCGGCTTTTTTTCCGTTAAATACAAATGTTGGCTTGAATTTTTCGTTTTCATCTGTAGTAATGCTGTCACGGTGAATATCGAGAATAATTTTTATAGACGGATATTTTTTCATGTATTCAACAATAGATTGAGCGGAGTTATCATATGCTCCGAGATATTGCGGTTCGTCATGATGTACCGTACAGTGGGCAACGCCTATTCCCGATTGCTGCAATTTATCCGTAATTGCATTGCCCACACGAATTACGTTGTAATTATCGTCGGTATCTCGGGGGTAGAAGCTTTCGTAATAAAAGCCGAGGTCCTCGTCCATGTATGATTCCGTTGCATGGGTATGTACAATAAGTACTTGAGGTTCGGCAGTTTCTTCATAAGAAAATGGCAGTTCCGCATTAAGATACGTCCCTATATCAATAGATAAATCGGTAGAATTTTTTATGAAAAAATTATCGTAAGTCATATTTGATTCTCGGTAAAGACATTCTGTGACAAGATAAGTGTTTTCTGTGGAATGGTCGGTATCGTCATTGTGAGGCTTATTGGCAAAATCCGTTTGAAAGTTATCGCTGTCCTTTTCTTTATTAAAATAATTATAATTATTATTATGAGTGACGGAAGAATCGTTATTCTTTTGGTTAGTATTTTTAGGCATTGAAAGTCCGGCGGCTATTGTCTGATTGCCTTGCGTATGGAAAAACGAATCGGCTCGTTCAAATACGCAAAACGCACCGAAAACAGATAAAACGCACGCTGTGGATATTACGGCTGCTTTGCAAATCTTTTCACTTACTCTCAATGACAACACTCCTTTGTTTTAAGCTTTTATATAAATATATTCAGAGTTGAGCGAAAACATTCCCGATTTGCCGTTAAGTTGTTGACAGTGAAATTATACAAATAATTAGTAAAAAAGTTCTTGAAAATTCCTCAAAATAGTATATAATATATATAAGTGATTCGTGAACAGGTTCAAGTATCCCTGTGTCGTGGATTGTGCTATGTAAAAGGAAGTGTTAATATAATATGTATGATTATAATAGAATCAAAAACCACATAAACGGTGTTGAATCCAGTTCATACGAATTGTTTGGAGCTCATATTCATGACGGCGGAGTGGAATTTTCAGTTTATGCTCCGGCGGCTGCGAATGTAACGTTGATTGCTTCTCACAACGATTGGCAGGAAATTCAAATGAAACGTGACTTTTTCGGTGTGTGGACTTTGTTTGTTCAAAGTATCGGCGAGGGCGTTCGCTATAAATATAAAATATACTCGCAAGACGGGGAGTTCGTTGAAAAGTCAGACCCTTTCGGTTATTATCACGAAGTAAGACCCGATACTGCGTCTATCGTATACGACGTTGACGATTATTACTGGCGAGATGAAGATTGGATTAGGAATCGTAAAAAAAATTACAATTCGCCTTTAAATATATATGAAGTACATCTTGGAACTTGGAAAGTAAAAGATGAAAAAACAGGCGATGAAAAGTATTATCAATATAAAGAGCTTGTTAATGAGCTTATCCCTTATGTAAAAGATATGGGTTATACTCACATCGAGTTTATGCCGCTTACGGAATATCCCTTTGACGGCTCATGGGGGTATCAGGTTACGGGATTTTACGCTCCGACAAGCCGTTACGGAGAACCTCGTTATTTAATGGATTTAATAGACAGCTGTCATATTAACGGCATAGGGGCGATTTTAGATTTTGTGCCGGTTCATTTTGCAACCGACGATACGGGACTTGCGTATTTTGACGGCAGCTGTATGTTTGAAAGCGAAATTTCACAGTTCAGGGATTCTCCTTGGGGGTCAATCAGATTTGATTATTCCAAACCTCATGTGCATAGTTTTATTCGCTCTGCGTTGAATTTCTGGATTAATAAGTACCATTTTGACGGAATACGCTTTGACGCCGTGGCTTATTTGCTGTTTCCTGACGGAAGCCCCAATTCGCCCGAGTACGACTGCGGCGTATGGTTTCTGAAAAATACTCTCTTTACTTTAAATGCTTATCACCCTGACGTAATGTATATTGCGGAAGACTCGTCATGCCATATAAAAGACACTGCTCCGGTTGTATACGGTGGATTTGGCTTTGATTATCTGTGGAATTTCGGCTGGACAGCTGAATCTCTCAGATATTTGTCCACTCCGTACGGCATGAGAACGCAAAATCACAGCCTTTTAACGTATCCGATGTACTATTTTAATCAAGGACTTTTTATGCTTACTTTATCTCATGACGATGTTTCAAACGGAAAGCCTGCCATTATGGCGAAAACCTACGGAAGATCTCAGGAAGAGAAATTTGCCAATTTGCGTACTTATTATATTTTTCAAATGACACACCCCGGTAAAAAAATGAACTTTATGGGAAACGAACTGGCAGAGTATATGGAGTGGAAGAATGAGCAGGTTATAGGCTGGAATTTGCTGGATTATACGAATCATAAAGTTTTCCATGAGTTCATTAAGCGTCTGAACTATATTTATAAGGAAGAACCGGCTTTGTTTGCTCAGGACTTTAACCTTTCTGCCTTTGCTTGGGTGGATTTGCAGAATGCGGCAAATAATATTATTGCGTATAGGCGTGATGATTTCGCCGGACATCCTCTGTATATTGTTTTGAATTTCTCACCTTATGAAAGGGATTACTGGCTCTGTGTTGGGTGTGACTGCGAATTTACGGAGCTGCTAAGCTCGGACTGGGATATTTACGGCGGAAGTAATAAGAGAAATACCAAGCTTAAATCGCAAGACGGTTATTTGAATATTAAGCTTGCCTCTCTCTGCGGAATTATTTTAAAGCCCTCTTCAAGCGATGAAGATTTTGAAGATAAAGAAAATAAAGAAGAAAATGAAAATAAAGATGCAGAAAATGTAGAAAAAGAAAAGCCCACGGAAACAGAACAATAATTATAGTATTATTAAAGAAACAGTTTGAGTCGTTTTTTGGGGTACAAGATGTTTCTTTTTTTAAATTTCATCAATGGTTACAAATATGTAACCATTTCAAAAATCATTGTGCATTATGTATAGTTTTTTGAGATGCTTTTTTTGCACTATTTTTTTTAAAATGTCTAAACTGTGAATAAGCCCTCAATGTGTGAATAGACAATGAATAATCAATGGCTTTTTTTATGCGAGTTTTTGAATAAAATATGATAAAAAAATTAATTTTTATATATGTTTAATTTTCTACTTCGGAATAAAAAAACGTAAAAATCGCATGAAATGCGAACTTTTTGCCTTTAACAAGAAAAAAAGAAACAAAAATGTAACTTTTTTTGTGAACTTCCACTGTTTACGCAAGGTGACAATTTATGTTAAAATAAGAAGCGCAGAAATACAGGAATGTAAAATTCCGGAAAGACGGTGGATACCAATGGTATTAAAAAACAGAAAATCACTTAAGTTAGTAGTATGTATGTCTTTAATCGTTGCATTGGCTATCTCCGCATTGGGAATATCGGTTTGGGCAACTTTTGAAAACACGCATTATAACTCCGGTGAACAAGCATCTGACATTGTAGGAATCGCTCAAACTCAAGTAGGCTACGGTGAGGGCTATGACGGCTATACCAAGTATGGTGACTGGTATGGACTGCCTTACTCTGACTGGTGCGCAATGTTTGTTTCGTGGTGTGCGAATCAGGCAGGCGTAGACACAAGCCAATTCCCTTCTTTTGCGCTCTGCTCCGCAGGCTGTGACTGGTTTATTTCACAGGGAAGATTCCATTACAGCGGTGACTATGTTCCGCAGGCAGGCGACTTGATTTTCTACTCTTCTTACGGTGATATTTATCATGTTGGATTGGTAACAGGTTCTGATGGTTATAATGTCTATTCTATCGAAGGCAATTATAACGAAATGGTTTGCAATGTAAGCTACTCTTTGAGCTACGGCGATATCCTTGGATATGCTACTCCGGCATATAAGACTGCCGGTAACTCCGCTCCTGTTGTTGAACAGCAACAAGAAGAAGAGGAAGAACAAGAAGAAGAGGAAGAAGAAGACAGCGAAGAAATTCCTGAGGTTATTGAAACTGTTGAAACCGAAACGGAAACAGATTCTGTTGTTGAAGACAGCGATGTATCGGAAGAAGTGGTAACTACTGACACAGAAGATGAAACAGATGTTGTTGACAGCGAAGCCGATACCGAGGCAGACGTTGAAACAGACAGCAGTGTTGAGGAAGTTACAACGGTGACAGATTCAAGCGAGGATAAAGAGGAAGAAGATACATCTGTTGAACTTAAAACGGAAGAAATTAAAGTGCCAAACGGCGATGTAAACAGCGATGAGGCAACAGACTCTTACGATTCGTTGCTTATCCAGCGTTATTTGGTTTGGGGCGAAAACATTGACGATATCGATTTGACAAATGCTGATGTTAATGCTTCCGGTATGGTAGATATCGGCGACGCTTTGGCCATTCTTAAAATGGCTATTGGTTTGGTTTAATTAGTTTGATTTGTTTTGAGAATAATGTAGGAATATCTGAAAACAACATCGTGTGACGATAGTAACACAATGCAATGACAGACATACACTAATAACAAAGTGAAAAAGCATGGAGTTTTCTCCATGCTTTTTTTTGAGAATTTTTTAAAACAAAAACTGAGGCTGAATCATTTTTAAGGGTGTGAAACACCCTTAAAAATCCCCGCTTTTGAAAAAAGCGGGGCAGGGCAGGCGAAGCCTGCCGGATTCAGCCTTGTTGCGGTTTGCGGAAATTTTTTCTTAACTCATGCGGTAAATACCGTCGGGTTTCGCTGAGAAAAATTCTTCTATTTTGTCCAATTCTTCAAGAGCAGTTTTTTTTGAACGGTAAATTCCCAATGTTATCCTGTTTCCCGAAAAAACACTCGCAGCAGCAGATAAAGTGCCAAAGATATAATAATCTTTTTCTCCCATCATTTCCGATAAATAAATATGTACCACTTCGGCGACAGCGTTGCCGGATTGTGTTCTTACTCTCATAATATATTTACTTATTCAACTGTTACGGACTTTGCAAGATTTCTCGGTTGGTCAACGTCGTTTCCTCTTTGGACAGAGGTATAATAAGCGATTAACTGAAGCGGAACGCAAACGAGCATTGGAAGAAGAACTTCTTCAAAATTCGGAACTTTAAGAACATAGTCCGCAATATCTTTAGGAACATCATTGCCCTCTTGACAAATCATAATAACTTTAGCTCCGCGAGCTTTTACTTCTTTGATGTTGCTTACGGTTTTTTCATAAATTGACGATTGCGTAGCGACTGCAATAACGGGCATATCTTCGGTAATCAGCGAGATAGTGCCGTGTTTAAGTTCGCCGGCAGCGTAGCTTTCGGAATGGATATAGGATATCTCTTTAAGTTTAAGGCTGCCCTCCATGCTGAGAGCATAGTCAAGACCTCTGCCAATGTAGAGCAGGCTGTCAGCTGTCAAAAGCTTTGTAGAAATTTTCTGAGAAATTTCTGTTGTTTGAGCAATGACCTTTTCAACCATTTCGGGAGTTTCAAGAAGTTTTTCCGTATAGTAACGATATTTTTCGTCCGTAATATTGCCTTTAGCAAAGGCAAACTCAAACGCAAACAGATACATTACAGCCAACTGAACCATGTAAGCCTTTGTAGAGGCAACGGAAATTTCAGGACCTGCGTGAGTGTAAATGAGCATATCAGCCTCACGTGCAATAGTACTTCCCATGACGTTTACAATGGCAAGGGTTTTAGCTCCTTTTCTTTTTGCAAGACGCATAGCCTCAAGGCTGTCGGCAGTTTCGCCGCTTTGAGAAATGATGATGATTAAATCCCCCTCGCCGATAATGGGGTTTCTGTAACGAAATTCGCTTGCGATATCGACTATAACGGGAGTGCGAGCCAAGTCTTCAATAACATATTTGCCGACCATTCCGGAATGCATAGCACTTCCGCAAGCCACAATATGAATGCGGTTAATATCTTTGAGAGCTTCGGGAGTAATGTTGCACTCTTCAAGGCAGGGCAAGCCGTCCTTAATGCGTGGCAAGACAGTATTTTTTATTGCGGTGGGCTGTTCGTTGATTTCTTTAATCATATAGTGAGGATAGCCGCATTTGCCTACTGCGTCTGCGTCCCAATCAGCTGTTTTAAGTTCTTTTACAATGGGCTGATAGTGGATATCAAAAATTTTCACTCCGCTTTTGCTCAAAACAGCTATTTCGTCATGCTCCAAAAGGTAATAATCCTTTGTGTATTTTATGATAGCCGGAACATCGGACGCAATGAAATTTTCATTTTCGCCGACACCAACAATTAACGGGCTTTCTCTGCGGATTGCGTAAACCATGTCGGGGTAATCTTCGAAAACGATACCGAGAGCAAAGCTTCCTCTGAGTTCCTGAGTTGTTTCGATAATAGCCTTAACGGGTTCTTTAATGATGTCGTAATAATAGTCCAAAAGCTGAGCGACAACTTCCGTATCCGTATCGCTCAAAAACTCACGTCCCTGTTTAACGAGAAAATCTTTCAATTCTTTATAGTTTTCGATAATGCCGTTGTGAACGAGAGTTACTTTTGCGCCGCTGTGGGGGTGAGAGTTAACGTCCGAAGGTTCGCCGTGCGTTGCCCAGCGAGTATGACCTATGCCGGCAATACCGACGGGTTTTCCCTCTTCTGCCATTTTTTCGACCAAGTTTTTCAATTTGCCTTTAGACTTAGATACTGAGATTTTATTGTCTTCAAAAACTGCAATACCTGCCGAATCGTATCCTCTGTACTCCAGCTTTGTCAAAGCGCTGACTAATACGTCGGAGCAATCACGGTATCCAACATAACCAACAATTCCACACATGAATAATTTCCTCCTAATCTTCTTTCTGATTTTCTTTTCTTAAAATTTATGTTATCGTAAAAACGGAGTTTTTATAATATTATTTATTAATATTATGATGAAACGTAGGAACAATATCACCCAAAAGCTTTAAAGTAAGCTCGCTGTTGTTTGCAGTGGCAGCTTCTTTAAGCTCCTGCAATTTGCCTAAAAATACTTCGGGTTCAATTTTTATTTGATTACCTATAAAAATTTTTTTGTTAGCAGTTTCTTTCAGTCCCTCTTCGCTCATAAGGAGTTCTTCATAGAGTTTTTCTCCGGGACGCAGACCTGTAAATTTAATTTCAACATCTTGATACGGAACTTTGCCGTATAAGCGAATCAAATTTTCCGCAAGCGTAACTATTTTGACAGGCTCGCCCATATCAAGAACGAAGATTTCACCGCCATGAGCCATTGCTCCTGCTTGCAGCACAAGAGATACGGCTTCGGGGATAGTCATAAAATAGCGGATAATATCCTTGTGTGTTACGGTTACAGGCTTGCCTGTTTCAATTTGCTTTTTAAAGAGAGGAATAACAGAGCCGTTGCTGCCGAGAACATTGCCGAAACGAGTTGTAATAAAATCGGTGTTAGTATAATTTTGAGCCATATATTGAATAATCATTTCGCAGCAGCGTTTTGTAGCCCCCATAACATTTGTAGGATTAACCGCTTTGTCTGTAGAAATCATCACAAATTTTTCGACATTGTAATATTCTGCCAACGTAGCACAATTAAAAGTTCCGAAAATATTATTTTTAACAGCTTCTTCGGGAACAGTTTCCATTAAAGGGACGTGCTTATGTGCCGCCGCATGGAACACGATATTCGGACGATAAGTTTTAAATATGAGATTCATTTTGTCATAATCACGGACAGAGGCAATAAGCGTTACAAGGTTAATGTCCTTGCCGTAATCCATGTACAGTTCCTGTTGAATTTCGTAAGCATTATTTTCGTAGATATCAACAATAATAATTTGTTTTGGGGAGTATTTAACTATTTGACGGACTAATTCGCTGCCGATTGAACCGCCGCCGCCCGTAACCATGCAGACTTTGCCGGAAATGTAAGCTTTAACGTCCTTGCTGTCAAAAGTGACGGGTTCTCTGCCGAGCAAATCTTCGATTTTTATATCCTGAGCTTTAGAAATAATTTGTGTTGGTTCGTTGCCGTCCGAGAGCATTTCGGTTAGATAAGGAATAATTTTTATTTTGCAGCTTGTTTCGCTGGCTATGTCAAGAATTTTTTTACGTTTTTTATCTTCAAGAGAGGGGATAGCAAGAATGATAAGGTCTATGGCTTCATTTTTGCACCATTTAATAATTTCCTTAGTAGTACCTCTGACGGGAATACCCATAATGCTTGTACCCTGCTTGTCGGGGTCATCGTCAATAAGGCATACAGGCTCGTACTTGTGAGCCGGATTTTTGGGGTCAGTCTGAGCATTTTTTATTTCGCTGAGAATCATGCGGCAAGCCTTGCCGGCACCGATAATCATAGTACGCTGTTTTTGATATTTTTTACCGTCAACAGAGATAGTCAGGAAAGTTTGACGGAAAATAAAGCGGAATAGTATAATTCCCAAAGTGCTTATAACAAAGGAAATTGCTATATACTGCCAACGTGGCTGAGCGTTAAAAGTAATTGCAAGCAATACGGTCAAGCCCGAACCGATAGACATACCTACTGCACAGGAAAGATAGTCTTTTGCGTCAAAGTATCGCCAAAGCTTATTGTAAGCTCCCGATACGTAAAGGGTGAAGAAGCACATAAGGACGTTAAGCAGCAGATAGATGATAAGGCTTTTTCTTGAAGAGTCGTACATTGGATTCAGCCAAAAGAACGAAAGAACGAAGCTTGTCAATGCTCCGCTCACAAATACAATAAAAGCGTCCGCAAACATGAGGACAATTTTTCGGATATTCATTTTTTCCATATTTATTAATCTCCGCACTAAATAAAAAATCGGAAGTTAAAGACAAAAATTAAAAAACAAACTGCCGCAAAATGGGGCAATTATATTCAGATGTCCTTATTATACTATAATACCTACAAATATGTCAAATACTTTTTTTGTCGGGGTGGGCAACGGCGGGCAACGCCCGCAGAAATCAGCCGTTGGCTTGGTTTCAACAAGCTTTTTGTTACGCTTGTCATGTCAAAAATAAAGTTGTTCAAAAACTGACCGTAAACAATAAATTCACGGTCGGGGTTTATAGAGTTGTGTAAGAGGTACACTTGCTTCGCGTATTTAAAAAAAAGTGTTGCAAAAATTGCCGTATAATGTTATAATCAAAACGCTTGTAAGTTTATTTTTTGGAGCAGTTTTTATTTTTAAAGAAAGAAGGAAGTGAGGGCGGCTGATGAGCAGATTTTTGAAAGATTTTAAAAGGTTTTTTAATTATATGGTGTTCTCATCAAAGGCTGAATTGAAGTCGGAAGTTGCCGATTCGTTTTTAAGTTGGCTGTGGTGGATTCTTGACCCGCTGCTGTATATGTTCGTTTATTGGTTCGTAGCGGTGGCAGTGTTTGGAAGTAATTTGCAGTACTTTGCAGCGTTTGTTTTTTCGGGATATAATGCGTGGACGTTTTTTTCAAAAACCGTTAAGGCAAGCGTAAAGCTTGTTTCTGCTAAGAAAATGATTGTAACTAAAGTGTATGTCCCTAAGTATATGTTCGTTTTTGAAAAAATCGGTGTGTACGGCTTTAAGATGATTATTTCAAATATTCTTGTAATAATTACTATGGCAATGTATCATGTTCCGCTGTCATGGAAAATATTTTGGATTTTCCCGATTACTCTTGTTTTGGTGGTATTGACGTTTGGAGTAAGTACGATTATTATGCACTTCGGCGTATTTGTAGAGGATTTGCTCAACGTAGTTACTGTTGTTTTGCAGTTGGGATTTTATGTTTCGGGTATTTTCTTCTCTATTGCTCCTATCGGCGATAAGGTGGCAGGAAGACTTCAGCCGCCGTATGATGATTTACTGTTGAAGCTTAATCCTTTGGCTTTGATTATAACCGATTTCCGAAGAGTTATGCTGTACGATGCCGCTCCGCACTGGGTAATGCTGCTTATTTGGTTCTTTGTGGGATTGGTATTGTCGTTTGTTGGAGTGGCAACTGTATATAAATTTGAAAATAGTTATGTAAAGGTGATTTGATCATGGCAGATACGACAGAATACGCAATTTCGGTGTCAGATGTAAAGATCAGATACCGCATATTTAAAAAGATTTCTTTGCTCAAAACCATTCTTGCTCCGCATAAGTATAAGAAAACCGAATTGTTTGAAGCTGTCAAAGGCGTTACTTTTAACGTGCCTAAAGGACAAATCCTTGGAGTAGTGGGAAAAAACGGCAGCGGCAAGTCAACGCTGCTGAGAGCGATTGCAGGTATTTTTTCGCCCGACGAGGGCAAAATTGACCTTTACGGTCATACCGTTTCTTTGCTTTCTATCGGAGTAGGTTTTCAAAACAAACTGAGCGGCAGAGAAAATATTTATTTGTCGGGTTTGCTTTTGGGTTTCAGTAAGGAGCAAATTGACGAAAAGCTTGATGAAATTATAGAGTTTTCCGAACTTGGGGATTTTATTGACCGCCCTGTAAAGACTTATTCAAGCGGTATGTATTCGAAGCTTGCTTTTTCAATTACGGCAATTCTTGAAACGGAAATTATTTTAATTGACGAAGTTTTGTCTGTCGGCGACGCTAAATTCAAAAAGAAAAGCTATGAAAAAATGAAAAGCCTGATTAACAATGCTGACAGAACAGTGCTTATAGTATCGCATAGTTCGGAAACGCTCAGGCAGCTTTGCGACAATATTTTGTGGCTTCATGACGGCGAAATTAAAATGCAGGGTACTTGCGACGAGGTTTTGCCGGAATATGAAAAGTTTATGTCTTGATTAATTATGCGTAGATTTATCGAAAAATTAAAAGGCGTTAAGGCAAAAGATATTTTTCATATTTTTTTGTTTTTGCTTGCCTTGCCGATTGCGGCTGTGTATAAGCTGTTAAGAAAAGACTTGTGGCTGATATGCGACAACGGAATAGAAGCTGCCGACAATGGTTATTGGCTGTTTGAATACATACGGCGTGAACACCCCGAACAGGATTGCGTATACGCCGTCTATACGTCAAGCAATGATTTTGAAAAAGTGAGCAAGCTTGGAAAGACTGTGCCTTACGGAACCTTTAGGCATTGGATTCTGTACTTGACGGCAAAGGTCAATATAAGTTCGCAAAAAAGCGGCAAGCCTAATTTTGCCGTGTGCTATTTGCTTGAGGTGTACGGCATTCTCCGAAACAGCAGAGTATTTTTGCAGCATGGCGTTATTTTGACCGATATAGAATTTTTATATTATAGAAATACAAAAATGAGTATGTTTGTAACAAGCGTATATCGCGAGTGGGAGTATGTCAATAATCGTTACGGATATCCCGAGGGTACTGTTAAACTTTTGGGCTTGGCGAGATTTGACCGTTTGCACGATTTTAACACAATTCCCCGTCAAATTCTTATAATGCCGACTTGGCGTGATTGGCTTGGAACTAACGCTCTTTCAAAAAATATCGAACAGGATAAAAAGAATTTTTGCGAAAGCGATTATTATAAAAACTGGAGCAAGATTATAAAAAATCCCAAACTGAAAGAGATTTGCGAAAAATACGGCTGTACCGTCATGTTTTGTCCGCACAGGGATACTCAAAGGTTTATTGACTGCTTTGAGAGCGACAATCCATATTTGACCGTGTGCCGTTACCCTGAATATAATGTTCAGGACTTAATGAAAAGTTCCGCTTTTATGATAACGGACTATTCAAGCGTTCAGATTGATTTTGCCTATATGAAAAAACCTCTTGCATATTTTCATTTTGATTATGAGGAGTTTTCGCAAAAACACTATCACAAAGGATATTTTGATTATAAAGACGACGGATTCGGACCCGTTTTTGAAAACGCCGATATGCTGATGAATTATGTTGAGGAGCAGGCAAAGCAGTCTTTTGTAAACAGCGAAGTTTATTTGGAACGTCATAAATTATTTTTTACGCTGTATGACGATAAAAACTGTCAGCGTAATTATGAGGCGATAAAAGAGAGGTGGAGCTGATGAGCGAAAACCAAAAGCCGATTGATTTTGTTATCATTTGGGTAGACGGCAACGACAAAGAGTGGCGAGCAGAAAAGTCTAAATATGACGGCGGAATAAGCGGCAATGCAAACAGCGAAGTCCGCTATCGTGATTGGGATAACTTGCAGTATTGGTTCAGAGGGGTAGAAAAATTTGCGGGCTGGGTAAATAAAATTCACTTTGTAACATGGGGACATCTCCCAAAATGGCTTGATACGTCTAATCCCAAACTAAATATTGTAAATCACCGAGATTATATTCCCGAAGAGTATTTGCCTACTTTCAGTTCGCATACTATCGAACTTAATCTCCACAGAATAAAAGGCATTGCCGAACAATTTGTTTATTTTAACGACGATATGTTTATAACTGCTCCGACAAAGCCGGAAGATTTTTTTGTTGACGGCGTGCCTTGCGATACGTTTGCACTTGACTGTATTTGTTTTAATAAAGACAGCGCAGGTTTTTTCAATGCGGCTGACGTTACTATTATCAATGACCATTTTGACAAAGAAAAAGTATTAAGACGAGATTTCGGAAAATGGTTTAATCCCAAAAATCATTTTAAAAATATAGTAAGAACTGTTTTGCTGCTGCCGTGGCATTGGTTTCCGGGATTTTATTATCAGCATACGCCGAACAGCTTTTTGAAGTCTACTTTTGAAGAAGTCTGGGAAAAAGAGCATGCGGCTTTAGACACAACTTGCAGGGATAAATTCAGAAAAAGCGGAAATGTTAACCAATGGCTTATGAAGTATTGGCAGCTTGCGTCGGGAAATTATGTTGTAAGGCGTGACAGCTTTGCTTATTGTTACCACCTGAAAGAATATAACTATCCGGCTTTGCTGAAAGATATTCCGTCAAGGCGGCACAATATGATTTGTATAAACGATACGGTTGACACTTTTAATTTTGACGAGAAAAAGCAGGGAGTTATTGAAGCTTTTGAAAAACTTCTCCCCGAAAAAAGCTCGTTTGAACTTTAGAACAAAATCAAAGATTGGCTTTAAGTTAGGGGGAATTTCATTTGAACGACAAAAAAGACGAAAATACACCTTTTGAAGAGGAAAATAAAAATAAAGAAGAAGAAGAGAACAGCGAAGAAAATACCTATTTTGAAGAAGAAGAAGAAGAAGAAAACAGCGAAGAAAATGAAAATTCCGAAGAAGAAACCGCAAAAAAACTTTCCGATATTAATAAAAACACAAAAATAAAAAATACAAAAATATTTTTGGTGCTTTCGTTTTTTGTGCCGTTTCTAATTATGGGAGTAATGTTTGCAAGGGCAGGTGTTTATCCCTTTGGTGACCGTCAAGTTATGTTTTCGGACTGTAAGCAGCAGTATCTGCCGTTTTTGAAAGAATTTCAAACAAAGCTGCAAAACGGCGATTCGCTTTTTTACAGCTGGCGAAACGGTTTCGGCACAAATTTTCTTGCAATGATTGGCTACTATATTGCAAGTCCTCTGAATTTTCTGACTTTTTTCATTCCCATTAAATATGTGCGTGAAGCAATGGCTGTTTTTATGATGATTAAAATAGGCTGCGCAAGTTTGTTTACGGCAATTTATCTTAAACATGTTTACCATAGAAACGACTTGTCATTGGTAGCGTTTGGCAGCTGTTATTCTTTCTGCGCGTTTATGCTGGGTTATTATTGGAATGTGATTTGGCTTGACAGCGTTGCGCTTCTTCCGCTTATTGCGTTAGGCGTATATTGTGTTATTTATGAAAAAAAGTATAAATTATATATTATTTCTTTAGCGATAGCATTTTTTTCAAGTTACTATATCGGATATATGATTTGTCTTTTTGTTGCCCTATGGTTTATAGTAGTTACTATAAACAAAAAATTTGAATTAGTTGAGTTTTGCGAAAATATTTTGAAAATGGCATTGTATTCCGCGCTTGCTCTTATGATGACTTTACCGCTGACGCTGCCTGCCTGCATTCAGCTTCAATATACGGTGGGAACAGACGACGCTTTCCCCGAAAAACTTGAAATATACAATAATTTTGCCGAATTAACGGCAAATCTTTTCAGCTTTGTCGAGCCTACTTCAATGGAAGGACTGCCGAATATTGCTTCGGGCGTGATTTGCATTTTGCTTATGGCAGTATATGTCCGTTCAAAGGAAATTCCGCTGAGAGAAAAAATTGCAAATCTTTCTCTTCTTGGCTTTTTGTATATAAGTCTTAATATAAATGTTCTCGACTATATATGGCATGCTTTTCATTTTCCGAATTTAATACCTTACAGATTTTCTTTTTTGTTCAGTTTTGTTATGATATCGATTGCTTATCGAGCATTTTCGGTATTTGTGGAGCTTGATAAAAAAGATATAATAGGAATGTGTTTGCTGACAATCATAATGGTTTGTATTTCTGTTTTCTATCTTGAGAAAAAAGCCGTTATAGGAAGTTTGATTGCAGCTTGTCTGTATATAATATTCATGACGCTGTATGAAATGGATATGCTTGACAGACGTTTGCTGACTTTTTTCACAAGTCTTGTTATTGTTGCCGAAATGTGCGTTCAATGCGGTGTCGGCGTGCATACCGTAGGAACGACAAGCCATGATAATTACCCCGAAAATGAAGAAGAAGTGCAGGAATTAGTAAAATTTGCCGATGATGTCAACCCTAATGATTTTTACCGTATTGAACAAACCGATTATTCTACCAAAAATGACGGTATGATTTACGGTTATAACGGAATAGGACAATTTTCATCTACTTCTTACAAGAGTATAATAAATTTTACAAATGATTTTGGTATTGTATCTAAAAGAAGCAGTTATCAGTATTTGCTTACTTCGCCGATAGCGTCAATGTTGTTCGATGTCAAATATATGATTGCAAGAGATTATTATAGCGCGGACGACATAACCCTTGTCAAATATAAGCCCTCGAATAACAATAAAGTTATGATGTACTAT
>CACWIU010000019.1:0-5170 GCA_902761025.1 uncultured Ruminococcus sp.
GATACCGTTTCCGATTGCTCAGGTGATAGCCTTTAAAAACGGTCTGGAAAAATACCGAGGCGAACGCCATAAGGGAATATTTGTGCCTACTTTGGAATACATTACGGCGCTTGGCGCAATGAATATATAATAAAAAATACCGACTGTTCAAACAAACAGTCGGTGTTTTTTATTATATATTCATTGCGTCTAATGCCGTAATGTATTCCAGAGTAGGCACAAATATTCCCTTATGGCGTTCGCCGCGGTATTTTTCCAAACCGTTTTTAAAGGCTATCACCTGAGCAATCGGAAACGGTATCCAATCCGCTCTGTCAAGCGGCTGAGTTGAAATAACAACTCCGTCTTCCGTATATTTATAACTCAGCGTATTTTTCATATTCTTGTGGACATAAAGCAGCTCGCCGTCAAATATCATAAGATTTAGCTTATTTCTCGGAGCATTATCGGAAATAAAGCTGCTCACGGCATAAAACCGCTCTTTTTCGGTCAAACTGCCATTGACGAGTTTTTCATTCATATTATCTATAAAAGAAAGAAAAAGCCGCTCGGAATCAGTGTCCCCCTGCTGTGTTTTATGGTATTTGTACGTATTTTTCCCCGAATAAATAGTACCGTTGTGTATCATCGTCCAATTACGTCCCGATATGTCGCAGCCCGAAAACGGGTGACAATTTTCTTCTCTTATACTTCCAACGGTTGCGTAGCGAATGTGCGCAAGAAAATCTTTTTGCGGCGGCATATTTTCAAGCAGCATTGGCAGCAGCAAACTTTCAGAAGCCTTTACGGACTCTTTTACAATAACTTCGTTATACATCATGCCCCAGCCGTGCGGGTGCTTCTCGCTGTGTGAAAAAAATGTTTCGAGATAGTCTGAAATGTCTGCGCTTTTCTTCCCTGAAAATCCGAAAAGCTCGCACACGTCAATCACCTCCGATAATAATTTACAAAACGCTCCTCTTGACTTTGGTAAAGCTTCGATAATTCGTAATTTATAATATTTAATGCGTCTTCGTCGTCTGAAAAATACTTTTTCATACTGTTAATAATATTCTCCGCAATTTTCAAAAGTTCCGGATTAGTGTTTAACAAAGCTGCCGCCTTGTGCTTTTTGACAGCTTCTCTTTGAAGTTCTTCCGTAAACTCAAAATCAGGTAGCGTCAGCAGATACATTATAAGCAAGTATGCAAATTTAAGGTCGTTTTCGTCTATGCCGAGAGGCGCTTTGGGGTTTAAATCAAACATTCTCAATTCTATATGGTCTACCCCGCTTTCACGAAGCGCCGAAAGACTGTTCTCTCCCTTTGGCTTCAACCTTATCGGAAGATAAAGCTCACTTACAGAGAAAAGCATTCCCTTTCGTATATATTCGTCAAGGCTTGAGCAAAAGTCACTAACGCTGCTGTGGTCAAGCACAGGCGTAAACAAATTAAAATAACCTCTTTCACTGTTTCTAATCGAAGAATATTCACCGATAACAACACCATCTGTACCATCACTATCGAAAGATTTGTCATAATACGCGCTTGCTGAAGTCAAAAGCACCAATAAAAAGCTATGCGTCATAAGCTGCTTGTAAAGACGCAGATAAAGGGTATCTTTAAACAATCTGTCCGCATTTTTACCGCCCGATAACTCCGCTAAAAAATCATCTGAAAACGAAAAATTAAAGTGTATGCCCGAGAGCAGCATAAGCCGCTTTCCGTAACGCATTTGCAAAGCCATTCTATAATCACTTTTTGCGCTGAGCATTCCCTCAAAAACAGCGATAGGAATATCGTCCTCACTTTCAAAATGAGGGGGATTGCTGTACAGCCAAAGCTTTTCATTGTTTTTTTTAAGAACCTCATTTGTACGGGTATCAAGTTCGCCTAAAGCCTCAATCACATCATCAATATTTTTACAGACGGGCGTTACCAGTTCAATTTGATTTTCGCAAAAATCACGCGTGATATGTTCGTCCAAGCCGAAAGGGTGCGGCGTTTTCGCAAGGCAGCCGTTTTTATCAATGCGGAGCGTTTCCCTCTCCAAACCAAAATTTCCGGTATACTTCATAATTTCACCTCGATTAAAGTTCAGCGTATTTTTTTACAAAGTGGCTCATAGGAATACCTCGCTCTATTCCGTCAAGCATTTCACGGGCAGGATTTGTCAGTTGTTCGGCGCGCTGAAAAAGCGGAGCAAGAAGCTTTTCTTCTCCAAATCTTCTGAATCTGCCCTTAAGTTCGGTCTTGTCAACAAAATCGGGGAATTTTCTTTTTGAGAACATTTTTTGCAGCTCTGTCGGACTGTATCCGTGAGAGTAGATTACATAATCATTTTCAAGAAGTTCTTTGACTTCGAATATTCGCTCGTTTATTCCCGTGTGAAAAGCTGCGACAGTCATTACGTCGCTTATCGGCTGAGTACATGAGCTGCGGTATTCTATTGTGCCTCTGAAAGTTAAATCTTCAAATTTGAAAGTACGAAGATAGTCAATATCGCTTTCAATAGGCTCAAACGTAATTTCACGGTATTGTTCGCCGTCGTAAAATTCCCCGTGAATTTCGTCCCTGTTAAAGTAGTCGCATACCTTAATGGGCTTAAAGTCCACATACTTTCCGTTACGCATTGTACAGTAAATCGACTGTGTGCCTATGTACTCCACAAGCTCCCGGGCGCTGCTCAGCGGCTGAGAGAACATTCCGACATTATGAGGATTGTAACCCTGCATACTGTGTTCCCAAAGCATATTTCTCACACAAAGATATTCGGGATAATCGGGCAGATATGAATTTGAAAACAGCAGCGACTTGTAAGGTTCAAGAAGACTTGTAACGTTGATAACATCAATAAGCCTGTCATATCCAACGTCAAGCTGTACCTGAGAGGCGCTTGTAAATGTTCCAAAATCGGGTCTTTCATGAAAACTAATTCCAAACTCAGACATATGCTCTTTATATGAATGGAGATAATGATACAGCATGCGGTAGCGTTCGTTTTGTATCGGCTTCCCATGAGAGCGGAAAGCATTCGGATTAATTCCCATTCCTGTTAGGGTACAGTTTCGGGTAATGAAATTATCGTTAAGAAAGCCGTAGTAACTTTTAAATCTATCGTAGACTTCAAACAGAGTTTTTGCTTTGCCGAACGATAATTCAAGATTTGAATATGAACAGTCAAACGAAAGAATATCTCCGTTTTCACCGTTTTCAAACATAGTAACAAATCCGTCCGAATCCCAGCCTGCCGCAGTAAAACCGAATTTATTTGAAAAAAGCTCGGCGATATCATGAACAGCATCTTCGGGAGTACTTCCGCCCGACATATTTACAATCGGCAATTCTATCTCAACGCCGATATAATTTTTCCTGATAATTTTTGTGGGAACAATATATTTATCATAAATAGCTTGATATATTTTTTCGTTTTTCATTTTAATTCCTCCGATTTTTAAAAACCAACTTAGACAAACAGAACGGCAGAATATAACTTATTATTCCTACCTGTTTTGTGTGTTTATTATACAGTTTTATTTCCAATCTGTCAAGGATTTTTTTTAATCGGTCACATATTATACAAAACTAACACTTTACATATATTTCCGTCGCTGACTACGGCAATATCTCCCGATTCGTCTGTCCTGTAAATTTCACAGCCTGTTTTTATCAGCCTTGCCATAGTTCCGTTATTTGGAAGCGTATCTGTTTCCGATACTGAAACAACCGCATATTTGGGAGAAACGGCTGTCAAAAACTCCTCGCATGACGAAGTTCCGCTCCCATGGTGAGGCACTAACAGAAAATCTGCCGAAACATTTTCACCGCTTTTCAAAATGTCTTTCTCGGCTTTCTTGCTTATATCTCCCGTAAGCAGCGATGAAAAATTGCGGTAGTTCAACTTTACAACAACCGAATTGTCATTCTCGGAATCATATATTTTTGTTGGAGAAATTATTTTCATTTGCAGCTCGCCAAAAGATAAAACTTCTCCTGCTTTTGCATATTTTACAGGTATATCCTGCATTTCAATAAAAGAAAGTAAGCTCTGAAAATCTTCGCTTGTTTCATAATCGCCGTTTTCGCAGGTCATAAAACAATCAGCAGGAATTTTTTCAAGTACCTGCCGCATATTTCCGATGTGGTCTTTATCGGGGTGAGTTAATATCGCCAAATCTAATTTTTTGACGGACAGCTTTTCCATTAAGTTCAAAATATTCTTGTCGGCTTTTTCCTGACCGCAGTCAATAAGAATATTCGATTCGCCGTGAATAAGCACGCAGTTTCCGCTGCCGCAGTCTGTAACATAAATTGACAGAGGATACTGTTCGCTAAGCATATAGACAGACGCTGTTTCGCTGTCTGTAAATATTTGAATCCAATCTGAAGAAATTAAAATTACGGCAGTGATTACCGCAGCAACCACCGCCAATTTTACAGCAAATTTAATTTTATGACTTGTCAATATTTTTTTCCATACGAAAAATTTATTATTACTCAACAGAACCCGTGACCTGCCTTTCAAGCCATTGCTGATGTGTCATCAGAACTTTTCGGGACTTGCTGCCCTCGTGAGGTCCGACAATTCCCATTTGCTCCATTGTGTCTATTAAACGCCCTGCTCGGGCGTATCCAAGCCGCAGACGTCTTTGCAGAAGAGAAGTTGACGCCTGCCCCGCTTCGATAACAACTTTAATTGCCTCTTCAAGCATTGGGTCCGAATCGTCAATATCATCGTTTTCGGAAGAGTCTTTACTGCTCTTTGTGCCGAGAGTTTCGCTGATTTGTTCAATCTGTTCCGTAATGTTTGCGTCATAATCGGATTTGCTGTTGCCCTTAATAAAATCTGTAACAGCTTCAATATCATCATCGGACGAAAAACCGCCTTGTATGCGAATCGGCTTTGGAGCGGCCACAGGATAATAAAGCATATCGCCTCTGCCAATCAGTTTTTCACCGCCGCCCATATCCAGAATAGTCTTTGAATCAACGTAAGACGCTACTTTCAATGAAATTCTGCTTGGAATATTAGCCTTGATAACGCCCGTAATGACATTTACGGACGGACGCTGCGTTGCAATTACCAAGTGCATTCCTGCGGCTCTTGCTTTTTGAGCAAGTCGGCAGATAGCCTCTTCCACATCGCCCGGAGCTACCATCATTAAATCCGCTAACTCGTCGATAGCTATTAC
>CACWIU010000019.1:5221-34447 GCA_902761025.1 uncultured Ruminococcus sp.
CGGGCGTCATAGAGGCAAGATTTCTTTCAACCATTCTGTTATAGCTGTCAATGTCTTTCACATTGTAGATAGAAAATTCCTTATATCTCTCTTCCATTTCGTTAACAGCCCAGTTTAAAGCACCCGCCGCCTTTTTTGCGTCCGACACTACCGGAACAAGCAAATGCGGAATGCCCTTGTACTTTGAAAACTCAACAAGCTTGGGGTCAATCAAAATCATCTTGACTTCGTCGGGAGTTGCTCTGTACAAAATGCTCATCAGAATTGAATTTACGCACACTGATTTACCCGAACCTGTTGTGCCGGCTATCAGCAAGTGCGGCATTTTCGACAAATCGCTTATTATAATTTTTCCCGAAACATCGCGTCCCAGTACGCATTCGAGTTTTTTTGTCTTTATGTTTTTGCGGAACTCGTTTGACTCGAGCAGCTCTCGAATGCTTACGGGAGTAATATGCCTGTTTGGAATTTCTATTCCTATCGCAGGCTTGCCGGGAATTGGAGCTTCCATTCGCACGCCGTCCGCCGCTAAATTAAGAGCAATGTCATCGGAAAGACCGGTAATTTTGGAAATCTTAACGCCCGGGGCAGGCTGAATTTCATATCTTGTTACAGACGGTCCTCGGCTGTAACCTACGATTTTAGCCTTTACGGAAAAACTTGCAAGAGTTTCTATAAGTTTTTTGGCAGTTTCTTCAAGCTCCGCTTTGTTAGTTCCCCCGGTCTTAGAACCTTCGCTTAACAATTCCGTAGGCGGATAGTTGTACGAATTTTTGTCGCGAACGGTCTTTCGCTCGGGTTCTTCAAATGCTACGGACGGCAAGTCGCTTTTCCTGCCTTTGGGAACGGGTTTGCGAGATTCTTCTTTCTTTTTTGAAATATCCCTCGCAACCTGCTTAACCTCGGGGCTTTGTTTTACATCGAGAAAATCATCTTCATACAGCTCCGCAAAAATATCGTCGTCTGAAATTTCATCGGATATATTTTCTTCGGTTTTAACCATGCTGACATTTCTGTCGCTTGACGATAAATTTGATTTGTTTTCGCCGCTTGTTCGATTTGCTCGTTTTGACCTAAGCGGCTCCATTTCTCCGTCAATGTCAATATCAATACTGTAATTATCATCGGATAAATCAAAATCTTCTTCGGAAGCCTGAACGTCTTCTTCTTTTTCTTGAGTTTTTTCAAAATCATCGCTTTCAAAACCGTAGTCACCGTCCGCAAACGGGTCTGTAGTTTCTTCGGACTCTTCCGAAAAAACAGGCGATTGAGGGAGAACGTCTTCTTGTTTTTTCTTCTTATTTAAATTATTTAAATTTTTATTTTCGTCTTCGAAATAATCGCTGTCCAAATCAACCGAACCTTTTCCGAACTCCTCGTCCGCATTATCAGAAATAATTTTAAAAGCTTCAAAATCGTCGTCTTCGTCAAAATAAGCGTCGTCTGCCACTTTAACGGGATTTTGAGAAGCTTGTTTATTTTTAAGCTCTTTTATAAAATTATCAATACCTTCGGCAATTCGCTGCACAAGCATTGTATACCATTTTTTTACGGGAACATTATAGCCGATTACAATTAAAACAAGTATAATTAAAATAATCAGGATTTTTGCCGGCAAGGAACCAAACAGCTTAATAAACGGAGCTCCTAACAAAAAGCCTAACACTCCGCCGCCATGATAACCAATACCGTCGTCAAACGTTTGCTTTATGTTGTAATTTCCGTTAAAAGAAAAAATGTAAATGCACGCATTGAAAGCAACTGCCAAGCCGCATGAAAAACCGGTCTTGAACCAAAGCTTCTGCACTTTTTTCTCGATTTCGGGGGCAACAGCCAAAAATATTAAAAACAATGCCCAAAACAACGCCAAAAAACTGAAAAATCCTCTTACGCCTTTATGAGCCATTTGCCAAAGCATTTCCCCGGGAATGAAAATCACCGAAGCGAGCAGAACCGCCGCTACGAAGAGAGTTAAAGAACGCTGCTGTTTAAATGCCACAGAATTTTTGTTCTGCACCTTTCCAACAGAAATATGTAATCCCTTTTTTTGTTTTTTTGCCTTAGTATTCGTTTTTTTAGTATTCTTTTTCTTTTCTCCTGCCAAACTGCTCCACCTCTTTTAAAAAATGAAATCATTTTCAAGTGTCTGACAGTAGTTTGCAATCAGGCAATCAGCGGAACGCCGCTGAACAGGTTTTTGCCGGAAGAAAGCTCTATAATGCTGATAACAATTACCGCTATTCCCATGACTGCCGTATATACTACAAAAACACCCGTTCTGTCTTTGGCAAGCATCCATTTAAAAAGCTTGATTGCGAAAAAGCCTACTATCATGGCTGCAATCATGCCCGCTATCATTGCCGGCATACTTATTTGCAATGTGTCCTGCGTACCCTGAGCCTCAAAAGCGTCCTTTGCCTCAAGCAATGCTGCCGCCATAATTGACGGAATGCCAAGCACAAAAGTATAATCCAATGAAACCTGCTTATTCAAACCTCTTAACTCGCCCATTGCCAAAGTCGAACCCGAACGGGATAATCCGGGAAAAATTGCGGCAAAGCATTGAGTAAGTCCTACGCAAACTGCGTCGACTGTCTTTAATCTGCGTCTGCCGGCAGACTTTAAATTACTGCCGTGAGCAGTTTTTCCAGCCGAATTTTCCAAGGCTTTTATGCCAACCCAAAGCATTATGCTTGTCGCAAGCAAAGCAAATCCCGTAACTATAAAATATTTAGGGTTTCCCTGCCAAATTTCAGCCATATCCTTGCCGTTTATGCCACCCGAACCCGGAATTGGCACAAACAATAAAAACAACGGAAGCAATCCTACAACAAGCATAACCAATAAGTTTTGGTCGCCGTCCATTTGGCTCCACTTGAATTTTCCGCTGAAAATATCTCTTATCAACGCAAAAAAAGCCTTTATAAGCCTTAATATAAGCTTATAATACACAAAACAAACCGATACCAATGTCCCGACATGAAGCATGACGTTAAAAAATAAATTGCCCTCCATGTCAACACCCATTACATGCTGAAAAATTGTCAGATGTCCGCTGCTGCTGACGGGAAGAAATTCCGTCAGTCCCTGCACTATACCAAGTATAATTGCTTTAATAATGTCCATTATGTACTCCTCCCAAAATAATAATTTTTAATTATTTTTATCACTATCCAAAGACTGTTAAAATTTTTTGTCCAACTTTTTCAAAAAGTTGGCGGACAGTGAATTTTATGTAAAAAGGCAGTCTGTAATTCACTGCCTTTTTTAACAAAAAAGTTTTTTATGACTTTTGCGGTTCTCTGCGGAACTCTTCAATCATATCTTTCAGTTTTTGCAGTGCAAGACTTAATGTCCCCACGCTGTCTATAAGTCCGACTTCCACCGCCTTACTGCCCTCTAAAACCGTGCCGACGTCCATTACAAGTTCGCCTGTCGTCATTACTAAGCTATTGTATTTTTCCGCCGTGATGTGAGAATTATTTGCCACAAAGTTATTTATTCTGTCCTGCATTCGTTTGAAATACTCAAAGGACTGCCTGACCCCTAACGTCAAGCCCGTCGAACGGACGGGGTGTATCGTCATTGACGCACTGTTGGCTATAAACGAATACTTAGCGGCAACGGCAAGCGGCACTCCAATCGAATGACCGCCGCCCAAGACAAGCGATACGGTAGGCTTTTTCATACCTGCCATTAATTCGGCTATTGCAAGTCCTGCCTCAATATCTCCTCCCACCGTATTCAATATGACAAGAAGTCCGTCAATATTTTCGTTTTCTTCGATAGAAACAAGCCGAGGTATTACATGTTCGTATTTAGTAGTCTTATTTTGCGGCGGAGATTCAATATGCCCCTCAATTTCACCGATAATTGTAAGACATTGAATTGAGTACTTGCTGTCGTTGACGATAACGGAACCGCTGTCTTCTATTGCTTCGCATTCTTCGCTGTTCGCTTCGTAATTATCGCATTTTTTTTCTTTTTTTGTTTTATTTTTGTTTTCAACTCGGTTATTAGCTTCGATATTCACAGAAACACACCTCCGGAAATTATCATTCCCGGTAGAGATACCAAAATACATTCTACATTATACCATTAATATTACAAACAGACAAGTGAATTTAAGAAAATTATTTCATTTTTTTTATTTCTTCATTTATTCCCGTAATCCATCTGTAACCTTTAGCCGTAAGAATCGCTGATTTTAATACAGACAAATGAAACGGGGATTGAAAGAATACCCCACAGCAGCGAATACCACGGGCATATTTGCCCCATAATATTAAGCCATTCTTTAGAATAATCCCATATTCCCATTTTCAGCCAATAATTAAAAACGCACCCGAATACAAATTCAACCGAGGTAATAACTGCCGCTCCGACTAATCCCCTTTTCCATATTTTCATATTTTTGTCAAAAGTATATATTTCAAATAATATCACCAAGCAAATACCGCCTGCGATAATCATTGACCAATGAGTTCTTCCACGCCACAAAAGCTCCAACGCTCCGTAGCACAAGCCGCCCAATGCAAAAACTACGCTTCTTCGCACCATTTTATTCATAAAAAATCACCATTACTATTTTTAGCAACGGCGAATATTTTATACATAATTCAACAGATTTTTTAATTCTATCAATAAATTATTATTAAGGTTCATCTGCCGTTGGCAGCTGAACCTTGCTCTTATGTTTGCTAAGGGTCTTCGTTACGAAGCTTTTTTATCATCAGCTGATTAATTCTGTTGTCGGCTGCGTCAAGCACCTTTATCAAAAGTCCGTTCAGCTTTAGCTCCTGCCCGTTTTCGGGAATAAGTCCCAAATGCTCAACTACCCAGCCGCCAACCGAATGACTTGTCGAGGAAACCTCTTTTTCAGAAATTTCAAATAATTCAAGCATATCGCACAACGGCATATCTCCGCTGACTTCGTAACAATTTTCGGAAACTTGTCTGCATTGCTGTTCGATTTCTTCGTCCTCGTCCCAAATTTCACCCACAAGCTCCTCAAGCAAATCTTCCATTGTCACAATGCCAAGCATTCCGCCGTATTCGTCGGCAACTATGGCAATATGAGTACGCTTTCTTTTCAAATCCGACAGCAAAGCCGACAGTTTCCTTGTCTTGTATACAAAAAAAGGCTCTGTCATAATTTGCTCAATGTCGGGAATTTCACCGTTAGCCGAAATTTCAAGATAATCTCTCGCATGCAAAATACCAACAATATTATCAATACTTCCGCGATACACGGGAATACGCGAAAATCTTTCTGCAATAATAATTTTGTTGATTTCTTCTTTGCTGTCCTCAATGTCAATAGAAACAACGTCTACTCTCGGAGTAAGTATTTCCAAAACTGTTTTTTCGTCAAATTCAAGTGCGGACTGCACCATTTCGCTTTCAGCCTCTTCCAATACTCCCTCTTCTTCGATAGACTCTACTATAAATTTCAGTTCTTCTTCCGTCACCGTGGGAGCGGCGTTTTTTTTCCCCAAAACTTTCATCGCCAAAACATTAAGCTTAATAAATAATAATGACAGCGGAGTAAACACAACCATTAAAAAAGAAACTATCGGCGAAAATGCCGCAGCCATTTTTTCGCTGTTCTCTTTGGCGTAGCATTTTGGAATAATCTCACCGAATGTCAAAATAATCAGCGTAAGTAATCCTGTGCTTACAGCCGCGCCATAGCTTCCAATTAAATTTGTGCATAAAATGGTTGCAATCGAAGACGCTCCTATATTGACAATATTATTTCCTATAAGCAGCGTTGTTATGGTTTTTTCATATTTATCTAAAAATTTTAATGCGGCAGAACTTCCCTTGATTCCTTTTTCCTGCATATTCAGCAGTCTTGGCTTGCTGCAGGAATTAATGGCTGTTTCCATTGAGCTGAAAAATGCGGACATAGCCACCAGCACAGCAATAGCAACTGCCATTATGATATTTTGCATATTCAAAAGTTCCCTCATTTCAATATTTTGTAAAACAGGTCAGCCGCCTGTTGACTCTCGCAAATAAGAATACTACATTTTTATTTTTTTATAATTGCATAAAAGAAAAATATCGCCAATTACACTATCTGTCACACAGTCCGCACAATTCGTATCCGTTTTCAGACATAATCTTTTTGGCTTCTTCCAAATTTTCAGCCTGCACAACTTCTTCGTTACTTTTTTCTGCCGCAAGTTTTTTTGCCGCATTGCAGCTGCGTGTGTGATACTTTTTGTTCGCAGTGTTCACTACAAAACGGAATAAAGAAGTTGTATTTTTCTGCTGTTCCGAACTTTCGGACAGTTCTTCTAAATTTTGTTCTTCAACAACTTCCTTAACTTGCTCAATTTCGTTTGTTAATTTTCTGTTATCTTTTTCGTTTTGAAATTTGTCCAAATAAAATTTATGTAATAAATCAAGTTCGTTTCGCTGCTGTATCAGCTTTACGGCAGCTGCCGCAAAAAACATCGTCATTGCTAAAAAAAGCGATTTTTTACTTAACTCTCCGTCAAATGAAACAGATATTTTCACAACGCACTCACTCCCAAACAATATTTATTCCGATTCCTCGGCTTTTTCCAGTTCCGAGCTTACTTCTTCCCACTCTGTATAAAGCTGTTCCAACGATTCGTTAAGCTGTTCCAACTTTTTGGTATGCTCCATAAGCTTTTCATAATCGGCAAGAACATCTTCGCTCTGCAAAAGCTCCTGAACCGCCGCAATATTTTCTTCTTTTTCCGCAATGCTTTCCTCACATCGTTTTAGACGTGTTTTCAGCTTTCGTATGTTTGACTGACGCTCTTTTTTCAAAGCATAGTCATTTGTTTTTTTTGTGCCTTGAGCAGTTTTTATTTTTTCGGGAAAAATTCCTTTGTCAAAACTTTCGCTTGTTTTTTCAATGTAATAATCGTAATTTCCAAGATATTCTTTTAAACCGTCTTTTGATAATACTAAAATTCTGTCCGCCAATTTGTTTATAAAATATCTGTCGTGAGAAATAATAAGCATAGTCCCCGTATAATCCAGAAGAGTCTGTTCAAGCTGTTCGCGGAATCCGGTATCCAAATGATTCGTAGGCTCGTCCAAAAGCATAAAATTTGCTCCTCTGAGCATTAGCTTTAACAACGCAATTCTTGCCCTCTCTCCGCCGCTCATTTCTCGAAGCTGACGGAATACGTTATCCCCTTTAAACAAGAAACGTCCCAACGCCGTCCGAACTTCCGTTTCGGTCAAATATGGAAATGCGTCCCAGACTTCGTTTAATGCCGATTTGCTTAAATCCAAGTCGCTTTGCACTTGGTCAAAATAGCCCGTTTCAACATTCGCTCCAAGCGTAACCATGCCTTTATCCTGCTCGTACACTCTTTGAATAATTTTGAACAAAGTCGTTTTTCCGCAGCCGTTTTCACCTAATATAAAAACTCTCTCGCCTTTTCTGATGTGAAAATTCACATTGTCAAACAAGCGTTTATTTCCAAATGATTTTGACAAGTCTTCGCAAATTAAAACGTCGTCGCCGCTTTCGCATTTCGGCGTAAATCGAAAATGAACTTGCTCAAGTTCGCTTTCCGGGACAACTAAGTCTTCTTTCAGCCTTTCAATTTGCTTTTGCTTGCTCGCAGCCGTAATAAAATTTCTCTCGCGTCCCCAGCGTTTTTGCTGCTCAACTATCCCCTCTATGCGAGAAATTTCTTTTATTTGATTCTCATATTGACGCTCCAAAAGCTCCTGCTGCTTTTGCTTCTTCTCCATAAATACCGAATATGAACCTATGTACATTTGTGACTTCCCATGCTCTATTTCAAGAGTCTTGTTAGTCACTGTGTCAAGAAAATAACGGTCATGCGAAACTACAAGCACTGTTCCCCGATATTCGCGAATAAATCCCTCAAGCCAGTTCACCGCCGATATGTCAAGATGATTCGTAGGCTCGTCAAGCAACAGAATGTCCGAACCGCTTAACAGCAGTTTCGCCAAACTAAGCTTTGACCTCTGTCCTCCGCTGAGCCTTTCAGTAGGCATATAAAATTCATCGTCTGTGAAACCTAAGCCGTTCAGAGCCGCTCTTGTTCGGCTGACATATGTTAATCCGCCCTCTCGCTCAAACTTTTCACGCAAACGGAACTGCTCAGCTACAAGATGCTCAATATCACCCATATTGTTTTCTATCAAAAAAGCAATTTCATCAAGTCTTTTCTCGTCTTGTATCTGCTGTTCAAACACACTCAGCAACTCGTTATATACAGTTCTGTCGGGAGTGGAACAACTGTGCTGTTCCATATATCCCACAGTCAAATTTTTTTCTTTTGAAATTCCGCCGCCTGATATTTCTTCCTGTCCCGTAATCATTTTGAAAAGCGTTGTTTTTCCAACGCCGTTCGCACCTATCAAGCCTACTTTATCTCCCTTTTCCAAGTGAAAAGAGATATTTTCAAAAAGCACTCTCTCCACAAAAATTTTAGAGAGATTATTCACAGTTAATACAGCCATTTATTTTACCTCTATAAATATATAGTATGAAGTATTGCGAAACAAATTACATGATACAAATTAAGCAGCGTATAAACAGACACGCCAAAAAGAGCAATATTATTTGATGTCAAAATCTGCTTTTTGTCGGCATTGCTCAGTTTAGAAACCGCAAGCAAAATAAAAATCAAAGGAACAAAAATCTTTACGGCAAAACCTAAAACAGGATTTGAAACAACGCTTCTCATAAGCGGGTTAGCCTCTTCAAAAAAGCCCGTAGAAATCAAGGCAAGCGTACAAACCCAATCGGACAGATTCAGCATAAAAAGTAAAAAAAGCCTTTTTTTAGTACACAATATCGTATCATTTTTGAGTAAATTCATAAAAACACCTCACAAGGAGTATTCCCCCGCAAGGTGTTGATTATACAAGCCTACTCGCACGGGGCTGAATCCGGCAAGCTTCGCTTGCCGCAAACCGCTTTTGAAAAAAGCGGTGGGATTGAAAAGGGCTTTGCCCTTTTCAATCCGATTCAGCCCCTGTGCAGCCGGTTACTTTGACTTCCAGCACGAAGGGTCAAAAAGGAACAAAATCGGCAGAAGTTCCAATCTTCCGGCAAGCATATCAAACATTAGCACATACTTTGAAAAATCAGAATATTCAAAAAAATTCTTAGTAGGACCCACTAAACGCAAGCCGGGACCCATATTGTTCAAAGTCGCAAGGACAGCCGTAAAGTTAGTTTCAAAATCCATACCGTCAACCGAAACACTCAAAACGGAAATAATAAAAATAAAAATAAACAAAGAAAAATATACGCTTACAGAACGAATAGTTTCATCTTTGACAACTTTACCGTCCATTTTCACAGTTTTCACAGAATTAGGGTGGATACTCTTGCCAAATTCTCTTATTGCTGTTTTTGTGAGAATAATAACACGGCTGACTTTCAGACCGCCGCCCGTACTGCCTGCGCAAGCTCCGACGAATGCCACAACAAGCAAAACAGCCTTTGAAAATTCAGGCCACAAATCGAAGTCACAAGACGCAAATCCGGTAGAAGACGCATAGGTCGCCACTTGAAAAGCCGTATGATGACAAATTTCAAATAACGACCAATCATTGCCGCCCTCAACCCACAAGTTAATAACAATCGCAATAACCGCAGCAAAGTACATAATATAATAACCGCGAATTTCTTCTATTTTAAAAACTTGTTTAAATTTTTTGGCTATAATAAGATAATACGCGCTGAAATTAACGGCAAACAGGAACATAAACGCAGTCACAACAGCCTGCCAGTAATAATGACCCTCGTAAGCCATTAACCCTTCGTTACGCACAGAAAATCCGCCTGTTCCGGCAGTTGAAAAAGAAAGCGTTACAGCCTCAAACCAATTCATGCCGCCGAACAAAAGCATAAAAAACTCTATTGCGGTCATTACGGCGTATATAATATAAAGCAGACCGGCAGTCCCTCTCAATTTAGGAATAAGCTTTGACACAACGGGACCTGGACTTTCGGCTTTCATAAGGTGCATATTTGACTGACCGCTAAGCGGAGTAATGACGGCAAGCAGAAAAACAAGTATGCCCATACCGCCTGCCCAGTTTGTAAAACTTCGCCAAAAGAGCATGCTTTTGCTTAAATCTTCGATTTGGCGGTCAGTACCTAAAATTGTTGCTCCGGTAGTAGTAAAACCGGATATTGATTCAAACAGAGCGTCGGCAAAATGAGGTATTTGACCGCTTACATAAAAAGGCAGACAGCCGACCACACTCATTAAAATCCATGTCAACGCGCAGGCAATAAAGCCCTCTCGAGGATACATCTGCGGATTTTTGGGTTTAAAGCGAGTAATAATAAGACCGCTTAAAAGACAACACACTGCAATAATTCCAAAATAAAGGTAATCGTTTTCACCGTAAACAAAAGCTACAATCATAGGAAGAGCAAGCATAGCTCCTATTACCACTAAAACCCAGCCCAAAACATAGCCAACAAGACTTTTTTTCACATTAACCCCTCGTTATCTAATCAAAATGTCGTCCAAATCCTGCAAGCCCTGATGAGTAGTCACAATAATAACAGTATCATCGGGTTCGATAACATCGTCGCCATTTGGAATGATAATTCTGCCTTTGCGAGTAATGCAGGCTACCTGCAAATCTTTTTTGAAACGCAGTTTACTCAGCGGAGTAGAAATGACACGGCTGTCACGAGTTACTTTAAACTCCAAAGCTTCGGTTCGTCCGTCATTAAGTTTATAAAGAGTTTCAACATTACTGCCCATAGAATTTTTAACAGCCCGAACGTATCTTACTATTGATTCGGCAGTAAGCTCACGAGGACGAATAACGCTGTCCAGCGGCAATGTGTCCACAAGGTCGTCAAAAACCAAACGGTCTATTTTTGTAATGCACTTAGCGCGGCTTCTTTGACGTATATAGAGCGAAAGCATAATATTTTCTTCGTCTAAATTCATCAGGGTTACAACGGAGTCCATTTTTTCAAGACCTTCGGCTTTAAGCAAATCCTGGTTCATGCCGTCGCCGTTTATAATCATTGCGTCGGGCAGCAAATCGGAAAGTTCGTTGCAGCGTTCTTCATTTTGTTCGATAATCTTAACTTTGATAGAACTCTTACAAAGAATATCCGCCAAATAATAAGCTGTTCTGCTTCCGCCTATTATCATAACATTTTTGCCTCCCACACTGCCGTCAACTACTTTTTTAAAGACCTTTGCTGCGCTTGCGGGGGTGCCAATCATAGAAACTTTGTCATTGGGAGCGAGAACAAAATCACCGCTTGGAATAATAACTTTGCCGTTGCGTTCGATATCGCAGATTCTTGCGTTGAACTTAACAAGCGGCAATTCTGAAATTTTTTTTCCAACCAAAAAGCTGTCGGAGCTTTGCAGCTTAAAGGTATAGATTTCAACGTTGCTTCTTGCAAACGAATCCACTTCGATAGCGGACGGAAAGCGAATAAGGCGGCTCATTTCGAGAGCGGCGATTTTTTCGGGATTAATCATCAGAGAAATACGCAAAGCGGACTTCATACTTTCGCTTTCCTGCAAATCCTTATGATAAACAGGCTTTCTTACACGGGCAATAGTATTTTTTGTGCCGCAGCAGCTTGCAAGCAGACATATATACAGATTAAGTTCGTCGGCGTCGGTAACGGCAATAAGCAAATCGGCAGTTATCGCTCCTGCTTCCTGTAAGATATCGCGGCTTGAACCGTCACCGTCAATGCCCATTACATCGAGTTTTTCGCTAAGTCTGTTTATGACTGATTCACGGTTATCAATAATTGTGATATCGTGTTTTTCGTCATTCAGCTGTTCGGCGATTGTGCGGCCAACCTTGCCGCAGCCCACAATAATAATCTTCATAACAGCAATCTCCATTTTTCAAACAAATACTTTTAATCAAAAAAATTCCTAACATCTCATGCTATATAATACTACAAAAGCCCCGTTTCGTCAACCCGGTTCTTTTCCGCTTTTTTGAAAAAAAGCTTGGCAAAAAACTTCCGCTTTTTTGAAAAAAAGCTTGGCAAAAAACTTAAACAGACTGCGTCAAGACAACGCAAACCGTTATGTTCATAGTGTTTAACACTTTAGTTAAGTAAATATTTAGTTCGCTTAAAATCATAAAAAAAGTATGAAAGCAATACCGCACAGTGTTAGTACAGTATTGCCATACATATTAAATATTTTAAATTATTAATTATTAATTATATATGCCGCAAGAGCTTCAAGAGTTTCATCGCTGTAATGCAAGCCGTCGTTTATAAAAGTCACGTTTCCCGACATTATAACAGGGACAGTTGTATAAGAGCCTGCCCATTGACTAAGTATCGAACTGTCTTTGACCGCTGTTTCAAGATTACTGTTATATTCGTCAACATACTGATTGAAGTATCCCTGCGGTATGCCGTAAATATCGTCGGTTTTCCAACAACCGTCAAACCCTATCACAAAAACCTTTGGACTATATGTATTCCCCTCGTATTCGTATGTCATTGAAGCTAATTTCTCGCCTGTTTCAACACAAAACGCAATATTTGACGTATTTGCATTAGTTTCAAAATCATAATCGTTGACAGTTGCAAAAAGATAAATAACGCATTTTTGATTTTGTTCTATTTGTTTCTGAAAACACTGCTCGATATCGGAAAGTATATTATCCGCCGCTATTGACGCTCCGTACGCATTGACATAATGTCCGCCCCATACGGCAAATGTCGCAAAATCACTTTTGTCTGTTCGGGATTCGTAAATGCCCAGCTGGCAACAGCGGCTGTCACCTATTACAATTTTTCCCGAAGAATAGCCTGCGGTATCTTTCGGCGTATGGTAATAATCGGCGTTTATTCCCTGCATTCCCTGAGAGGTCAGTTCGCCGCTTGAATATCCCGTATAATTCGCCCAGACGTTATAATCATCAATAGAATGAAAACTGCCGTCATTCGGCTCGGGTTCAAAAGGCAATTCAATCGGAATTTCTGTTTCCTGCTGCAATTCGCTCGATACGGTTTGAGAACTTTGCCGTTCATCTTGCGAAAACTCAGATGTTTCGGGAACTTTGCTTTGCAAGTCATTCTCTTTCTTTGAGGATTCGGAAGAAGATTGGCTTTTCGAAACCTGCTCTTTTTCGGACGATTCGTTTTTTGAAGAATTATCCGAAACGTTATCTTTATCTGAATTTTTGCTTTGCAACAAACTAACTTCTTTTTTAGACGTGTAGGAAGAGTTGTTTTGTAAAGACTGTGTTTTATCCGGCACATCTTGAGTTAGCTGCGTCTGTTCGGATTCGTTGTGAGATTTTTCTCTATCCTGCTCATGTGTTCCGCAGCCTGTGACAAATATAAGTAAAATCATTGCGGCAGTCAATAACAAACGCTTACGCAACTCGGCGTTCATTCAAAAAACCCCTTTATTATTTTAGTATCTAAACATATTAACACATTTAAGATTAATTGGTTTTGTCGTAGCTTTTTGTTGAATTTCGGCACACCACCCTCGAGTACAAAATCGGCAAACCAAACGCAAAAAACAACAGCTGCAAAATTGCTACGCAATTCGGAATGTTATTTGATATAACCAATGACCATGCCGCCAAACATACCCCTGCCATACCCGACAACAAACCCATATACAAAGAAAAACGATTTGTTTTCACCTGAGCAGTTTCGTTATCTTCAAGCCACTTTAATTTAATTCCACATACGGACGACCTTGACACACTGCTGTAAAGGCTCGTAACAAAAATCATTACCGCACTAAGCATAATTACAATAATAGACGGCATAATTACACTTATAGTTGAAATGTCATTTAAGGCAATGCCTGTCATAACCCAACTTATAATTGCAAAAAACCATGTAAACCCCATGCCTACATTGTCGCTGTGAAGAGTATTCCCCGTTAAAATCTCGTCAATAGCATTAGTAGTTTCATCTTCTTCGTCACTCGTTTCAGCCGCTCGTTTGGAAAATCGCTCCGAAAACCACAACGAACCAGAAATCAATAAGGGTATCACAACATAAATTAAATAAAACCAGCGGCTGCCCCTCATCAATGCCACGCCGGACAATCCGTATATAATAAACACATCGTCAGGCATAAAAATCCATATAACCAACGCATTAAGAGCCGCATTTAAGAAAGAAATCGTAAACATTAATTTTCTCAAAACAAAACACCTTCCCCTCTTCGCAACTTAAAAATTTTATATATAATAATTATATTTACACCGATACATTTTGATTATAACAGTTATTGGACAAATTGTCAAACAAGAACTTTAAACACAAGAAAAAAAATAAATTCTTTTTCACAACTCATAAATTTTGTCAAAATACCGTTTTTTGCCGATAAATTCGCAATATACACAAAAATACAAATCACGCTTGAATAATATTTTAGAGATTAAAAATTAAAATAGCCTTGCGAAAAAACTTAGATTATGATAAAATTGAACAGGATTAGAAGAATTTTTCCGGTTAGGAGATGTTTTATGATATGAACTCTACAGAAAAACTCAAGCTTCAGGTACTTGCGTGCAAAGCAAGGCTGTACGCTTTAGAGGGCATTTTTAATGCGAAATCCGGTCACCCCGGCGGCTCTTTTTCGGCTGCCGACATTTACACCTACCTTTATTATAAGGTTTTGAACGTAAACCCGTTAAACCCCAACGACCCCGACAGGGACAGATTTGTGCTTTCAAAAGGTCACTGCTGCCCGACGCTTTATTCCATTCTCGCTTTAAAAGGATTCTTTTCAATAGACGAACTTCCAAAGCTGAGAAAAGTCGGAGCTATGCTCCAAGGTCACCCCGATATGAAAAGCACCCCCGGTATTGACATGAGTTCAGGTTCGCTCGGTCAAGGCATTTCCGCAGCCTGCGGTATGGCTCTTGCCGGCAAGATTGACAACAAGTCGTACAAAGTCTATACTCTGCTCGGCGACGGCGAGTGCGAAGAAGGTCAGGTTTGGGAAGCTCTTATGTTTGCCGCAAATAAGAAACTTGATAATCTCTGTGTTATAATTGACTGCAACGGACTTCAAATCGACGGAGCTGTTGAAGATGTCGGAGGTATTGAACCGCTCGACAAGAAGCTTGAAGCATTCGGTTTTGCAGTGTTCAAGATGAACGGTCATGACTTCGACAGTATTGAAGCCGCTGTAAATGCCGCTAACGCATCGTGCGGAAAGCCAACCGCTATTATTGCTAAAACCGTTAAGGGCAAGGGCGTATCCTTTATGGAAAACAAAGTTAACTGGCACGGTGCCGCACCTAATGCCGAACAATACGAAATCGGCAGAAATGAGCTGCTCGAACAGCTCGCAGAGTTGGGAGGTACACTTTAATGGCTGAGAAAGTTGTAAAAGCTACCAGAGAAAGCTTCGGCGAGGCTCTCTGTGAGTTGGCAAAAACAAATAAAGATATCGTAGTTCTTGACGCAGACTTAGCCGCTGCAACAAAAACATCTATTTTTCAAAAAGCATATCCCGACCGGTTTTTTGACTGCGGTATTGCAGAGGGAAATATGATTGGCGTAGCGGCAGGCTTGGCTGCATGCGGAAAAATTCCGTTTGCCGCATCGTTCGCAATGTTTGCCACAGGCAGAGCGTTTGAGCAAATCAGAAACTCTGTCGCTTATCCGGAACTTAACGTAAAAATTGCCGGTTCTCATGCCGGAATTTCCACAGGCGAAGACGGGGCTACTCACCAGTGCCTTGAAGATATAGCCATTATGAGAGCTATTCCCCACATGACCGTTATCAATCCTGCTGACCACTACGAAATGCTTGGAGCAGTAGAAGCCGCTTTGAATATTAACGGACCTGTGTATATCCGTTTGGGAAGACTTGCAATAGAGAGCGTTAACAACAACGATGACTATAAATTTGAGCTTGGCAAAGGCGTTACGCTTCGTGACGGCAAAGACGTTACTATTGTTGCTACAGGTCTTGTTGTTCGAGAGGCTGTTATTGCTGCCGAAGAACTCGCAAAAGAGGGCATTGACGCTCGTGTAATCAATATTCACACAATCAAGCCTATTGACAGAGATATACTCGTAAAGGCTGCTAAAGAAACAGGAAAAATTATAACATTCGAAGAACACAATGTAATCGGCGGTCTTGGCGACGCAGTTCTTTCGGTAGTTTCGGAAGAGTGTCCCGTACCTGTAAAGAAGTGCGGCGTATATGACAGATTCGGTTATTCGGGTCCCGCAAAAGAACTTCTTGAAATTTTCGGTCTTACCGCACCGGGCGTTGCTCGTGAAGTAAAAGCTTTCTTAAATAAATAAAAATAACTTTATTATAAAAAAATACCTGTTGTCATTGTCGACAGCAGGTATTTTGTTTTTTTATTACATAAATTTAAGCTTTTGTGTAATATGCACTGTTTTCTCTTCAATTTGAAATGTAAAATTTTACCAATAAATCTTTAAAAGTGACATTTTTGGTACATTAAATATGATATAATGCTACTGTTAAGCATTTAACCAAGTGCTGTTTACCCATAGTTTTTCTGTAAAAAAGCATAGCTCCGTTTTGTACTTTGTACGGCGGAGCTATGCTTTTTATGCATTATGCAAATTAAATTCTGTTTTTTATCCAGTGCAAAATGTCTTGAAAAACTTCTTCTTTGTTCAATTCGTTCAGCAACTCGTGACGACATTCGCTGTAAAGTTTGAAAGATAAATCTTCAACACCGTGACTTTCTAAATTTTTAAAAACTTCCATAACGCCTTTGCCGTTATCGCCTACGGGGTCTTTCTCGCCTGAAATAATCAGCGTGGGCAAGTCTTTCCTGAATTTTTCAAACCATTCGTCACTGTTGCAGTTTGTGCTGAGCGTGACTAAATCATTCATTGCTTTAAGAGAAAAAGTAAAATTAAAATATTCGTCGTTAATATGACGTTTAATAACTTCGGTATCACGAGTAAGCCACGAATAATCATTTTCTTCTTTTTTAAACTCGTGATTGTACATATCAAAAAATGCCTTTTGCGTCAACTCCGAACGAAAATCATTTCCCCTGACTTTACTGCCCAATTCCGTAAATGCCAAACCGAAAGGAGCAGCCTTTTGACTTCCGCCTGTTCCGGCAAGAATCAGAAAATCCGCCGTTTCGGGATACTTTTCGGAACACAGCCTTGCAACAAAACTTCCCATGCTATGCCCGAAAAGAATGTGTTTTAGACCCGAATAATTTTTCAAAAGGTCTTTGGCAAAAGCAAAAGCATCGTCCACAAGAAATTTATCTCCGTCATTTTCCGCAAAAAATCCAAGGTTATTAACGCTGCCTGCCGTTTTTCCGTGACCGAGCTGGTCATGTATCCACACAACATATCCGTTTTCAGCCAATATCCGCATAAATTCTTCGTATAATTCAATATGCTCCGACATTCCGTGAATTATTTGAACAGTCGCTTTCGGCGTGCCGACCGGAATATAAATAACGCCGTTAAGCGTATGAATATTATCGGTACTTAAAACGCAATAATTCATCGTTGTGTAATTCATGCCGCAATCTCCTTTTCGAACAGCAAAATTTTTTAATAAAACAAACTAACTCGATGTAACCTGTTTAAGTTTTTTGCCAAGCTTTTTTTCAAAAAAGCGGAAGTTTTTTGCTAAGCTTTTTTTTTCAAAAAAGCGGAAGTTTTTTGCCAAGCTTTTTTCAAAAGCTTGTTACTTTTTAGTCTTAAAGCCGTCTTTCAAAGAAACGCTTCTGTTAAACACAAGATGTCCGTCCTTTGAATCTCGATTATCAATACAAAAATAACCGTGACGCATGAACTGAAAACTCTTTGGTGCTTTCTGCGAAGCCATAGACTTTTCAACTTTGCAGTTCGTCATTATTATAAGCGAATTTGGGTTTATAAAATCCAAAAAGTTTTTGTCGCTTACGTCAGGCTCGGGGTCTGTAAACAAATTGTCGTACAAGCGAACTTCTGCTGTTTCGCAGTTCGCAGCGTCTACCCAATGAATTGTGCCTTTAATTTTGCGTCCGTCGGGAGTGTTTCCGCCTCTTGTAGCCGGGTCATACTCTGCGTAAACTTCAATAAGATTGCCGTCTTCGTCACGCTTGCAGCCTGTACACTTCACAATATAAGTAGTCTTTAAACGAACTTCGTTTCCCGGGTAAAGTCTGAAATAGCCTTTTACAGGCTCGTCCATGTAGTCGCTCTTTTCAATGTAACACTCACGGGAAAAAGTGATTTTTCTTGTGCCGTTTTCGGGGTGGTTAGGGTGGTTTTCAATCTCAAATTCTTCGCTCTGTCCCTCGGGATAGTTGGTAATAATAAGCTTAACAGGGTCAATTACTGCCATTGTACGCTCTGCCGATTCGTTCAAGTCCTCTCTCAGACAATGCTCCAAAAAGGCATAGTCAACAGTAGAGTTGGACTTTGAAACTCCTATTCTTTCACAGAAGTTTCTAATTGACATCGGAGTATATCCGCGTCTGCGAAGTCCGCACAAAGTAGGCATTCTCGGGTCGTCCCAGCCGTTTACAAAACCCTCTTCCACAAGTCGGCGGAGCTTTCTCTTGCTCAAAACCGTATGGTTAATGCCAAGTCTTGCAAACTCTATCTGACGGGGCTTGCTCGGCAAAGTTACGTTCTCGATAACCCAGTCATAAAGCGGACGGTGAGCCTCAAACTCAAGCGAACAAAGACTATGAGTAATGCCCTCTAAAGCGTCCTCTATCGGGTGAGCAAAATCGTACATCGGATAAATACACCATGTATCGCCCGTGCGGTGATGAGTAATTCTGTTTATACGGTATATAACGGGGTCACGCATATTAAAATTACCCGAGGTCAAGTCGATTTTAGCACGGAGCGTCATTTTTCCGTCCTCGAACTCACCGGCTTTCATGCGTCTGAAAAGGTCAAGGCTTTCTTCTTTGGGGCGATTTCTGTTCGGGAGTAAGCTCACAAACATAAGCCAAGCCTTTTTCAATAAGCTCTTCCGCACATTCGTACATTTTGTCAAAGTATTCGGACGCAAAATAGAAACGGTCGCCCCATGAAAAGCCCAGCCAGCTTATGTCTTCCTTGATAGCGTCAACATACTCTTCGTCTTCTTTGGTGGGATTTGTATCGTCCATTCTAAGATTGCACATACCGTTGTATTTTTCAGCCGTACCAAAATTAATGCAAACTGCTTTCGCATGACCTATGTGCAAGTAACCGTTAGGCTCAGGGGGGAATCGCGTATGCACAGTCATTCCCTCAAACTGACCACCCTTTGCAATATCTTCGTCTATAAAATCGTGGATAAAATTGGCGTTGCCTGTTTTTTCTTCGATTTCTTTATTAATTTCCTCTGCCATTTTTCATTTCTCCTAACGAGTTATTTATATTATTGGTAAATTTACAAGCAATATACAGATATTCAAAATTTATAGTATCATAGTTAAAGAGAATAAATATTTTTCTTCACTCCGTTTTTAACAGAGTACAGGGGGCTTTCCGTTCGCCCTCTGCACCCCTTCGGAATTCTCTCTCTAACAAAAATTTTTTTATGTCGTCTACTTATAAGCTGCGGATACTTTATGATAATTTCTGCAAGCCTTGTTCCATGCGTTTCAGAGATTCTTTTTTGCCCAAAATATCAAGAATTTCAACTGCTCCGCCGGGAGTTACGGCTTTGCCTGAAACAGCAATTCTTGCAGGCCACATTACAGTGCCGTTTTTAACGCCAAGTTTTACAGCCAAATTTATAAGCGTATCATGCAAAATATCGTGATTCCATTGTTCCAATACGGAAAGTTCGTCATAAACAGCCTTAAGCATAATCGGAGCATTTTCAAAATTAGTTTTGCTTTTTTTATTTACAAACAAGTCTTTACTGTATTCGGGCTGTTGTGCAAAAAAGTCGATAACAGCCGGAATTTGCGTAAGCTTAGTAGTTCTTTGCTGAAGAATAGCGGCAATTTTAAGCGTATCAAAAGGCTTGTTTCCTATTGCCTGAAGAATATACGGACGAGCGGCTTGTTCAAACTCCTGAACAGACATAGCCTTAATATATTCGCCGTTGAACCATTCGAGCTTATTGTAATCAAAAACTGCGGGAGATTTGCTGATACCGTCAATCGAAAAAGCCTTTTCAAGCTCTGCCAAAGTAAAGATTTCCTGATTATCTTTCGGACACCAACCGAGCAAGGCTATATAATTTATTATGGCTTGCGGAAGAAAACCGTCTTTTATTAAGTCCTCAAAGCCTGTCGAGCCGTGACGTTTTGAGAGTTTGGAAGTTGTGCCGTCATCGTTTTGCCCCATAATAAGCGGAAGATGAACATAAGTCGGGATTTCCCAGCCAAAAGCCTCGTAAAGCAAATTATATTTGGGAGTAGACGATAAATATTCGTTACCCCTGACAACATGAGTAATACCCATTGTATGGTCATCAATAACATTAGCGAAGTTATAAGTAGGATATCCGTCTGTTTTAATGAGTATTTGGTCTTGGAGTTCGCTGTTCGGAGCGGTAATTTCACCGAAAACCGAATCCGTAAAAGTAGTTTCGCCGTCAAGGGGCATTTTTTGTCGAATGACGTAAGGCACGCCCTCTGCAAGAAGCTTGTCTATTTCCTCTTGGGGCAAGTCACGGCAATGGCGGTCATAGCCGCCCTGAGCAAACTCTTCTGTATTTCTGAGAGCTTCAAGACGTTCTTTGGAGCAGAAGCAGCGGTAAGCCTTGCCGTTTTCTATTAATTTTTCGGCAAAGGGCAAATACATATCTTTTCTTTCGCTTTGGACATAGGGACCGTAATCGCCGCCGATATCGGGACCCTCGTCATGCTTTAAGCCTGCTGTTTTCAAGGTGTTGTAAATAACATCGACAGCCCCGTCTACATAACGCTCTTGGTCTGTGTCTTCGATTCTGAGAACGAAAGTACCGCCTTGAGATTTGGCAATCAGGTACTCATAAAGAGCGGTTCTAAGATTTCCAACGTGCATAAAGCCTGTCGGACTGGGAGCATATCGTGTTCTTACTTTACGTGTCATAATTAATCTCTCCTTTTTTGTATACACTTTGTTATTATATCACAACTCCGAAAAATTTCCAACAACTTTTCCCGCTTTTTTCCGCTTTTTTGAAAAAAAGCTTGGCAAAAAACTTCCGCTTTTTTCAAAAAGCGGGGGCGGTGCATAAGTTTAAAAAAACTTAGCACCGCCTTAATTTTCAGAATTAATATTTTATTCTTCTTCGGAAGATTCAGGTTTTTTCTTAGCCTGAATAACAGCCTGACGCTTACGCTGAAAATCAGCAAGATTATCCGCAAGTGCCTGCTGAGTTCTTTCAAGCAAACTGTCCACATAGTTATTGGCAGCATTTTTTATCTTTTTAGCCATAGTTTCGGCTTCGCTGACAATACGCTCTGCCTCTTCTTTAGCCTGCAAAACAAGCTCGTCGTTTTCCAACATCTCGTTACGCTTCTGCTCGGCAACGTTTATAATTGCCTCTGCCTCTTTTCTTGCGTCGCTGAGAATTTTTGTTCTGTCGGCAACGATAGCCTTTGCCTGTCTTGTTTCTGCCGGAAGATTTGCCTTGATGTCGTCAATAATTTCGGTTATCTGGTTCTTGTCAACCATAGTTTTGTTAACAACCGGAAGGTCTTTTGCCTCTGACAACAACTCGGTCAATTCGTCAAGCAAATCATCTACTTTCATTATTGATTACCTCCTCCACATAGTCTGTCACGTATTTCATCGTGAATACATTCGGGTACAAAATCCCTGATGTTTCCCCCAAAACTTGCCACATTCTTTACAATGCTGGAGCTTAAATACATATTCTCCGCGCGTGACGTAAAGAAAATGGTTTCCAGCTCGGGATTTAGCATTTTATTGGTAAGCGCCATTTGGAACTCATACTCAAAGTCCGACACAGCGCGCAAACCCTTTACTACCGCCGTTGCGTTTCGCTCCCGCGCATAGTCTGCAAGAAGTCCCTCGCAGGCAACTACTTCAACATTTTCAAACTCGCATAAAACTTTGTTTAAAAAGTAAATGCGTTCTTCGAGAGTAAAGCACGGTGTTTTTGACTTATTGACAAACACTGCAACAATAACTTTGTCAAAAGTGTTCGCCGCTCTTTTTATGATGTCAACGTGTCCCAATGTTACCGGGTCAAAGCTTCCCGGACAAATCACGGTACGCATAACAGCCCCCCTTTCTGTCGTCTATTCCGCAAAATCAGAATGGCAATAAGTTGTAATCTTAATTTTGCCATATTTATATTCTCTGAATTTTACAAAATCGGATAAACTTTCAGGCAATAATTCTTCAACAGGCGATTCGCAGATTATCAAGCCTGTTTTGTTCATAATAGGTTCGGTCTTTGCAAGTGCCGCCTGCAAAAGCCCTGTGCCGTAAGGTGGGTCTAAGAATACGAAGTCAAACTTTTCTTTGCCGATATTCAAATAACTTATAGAGTCCATTTGAATTACTTTTGCATTTGGAGAAAGCTTAGTGCTTTCAAGATTTCTCCGCACAATGGCAATAGATTCTTTTCTGTTGTCGACAAAGACAGCTTCTCTTGCCCCACGGCTGAGAGCTTCAATTCCCATTTGTCCCGAACCTGCAAACATATCGAGAAAACGTCTGCCCTCAATATCAAATTGTATCACACTGAATACAGCTTCTTTCACACGGTCGGTAGTCGGACGAACATCGTCCCCGACAAGCTGTTCAAGTTTTCTGCCTCTTGCTGAACCTGTTATAACTCTCATAACAATCTCCTATTCTTTAACTCTCCAAAATTATAACACTTCTGTTACTATTTTGTCAACCTTTTTTAATAAAAAATACAATATTTTTGTAAATTTCACGCACACAAAAAGAAGTCCGCAAAAAAACGAACTTCTTTTATATTTAGTTATTCTCAAATTTACTCGTTTGTATCCTGTCCGTGAAAATAAAAATATACCGAATGTGCAGCCTGTTTTGTCATAGAGGGAGCATTTTCTAACTCTTCAAGCTCGGCTTCTTTGATATTTTTGATAGAGCCGAAATGTTTCAAGAGATTTTTCGCCCTTGTTTTGCCTATTCCCTCAATATCTGTAAGGGAGCTTTTAAAAGTAGAATTACTTCTTCTTTGATGATGATATCCGATAGCGAAACGGTGAACCTCGTCTTGTATTTCCGATACAAGCGTAAACGCACTTCGGATTGATTTCAGCTCAATTTCTCCCTCGCCGTCTGTTATAGCACGTGTCTTGTGCTTATCGTCCTTAACCATTCCAAAAAGAGGAACTTTAAGCCCTGCTTTTTGCAGAACAGGACGAACAGCCGAAATTTGCCCCTTGCCGCCGTCAAGCAGAATTAAATCGGGCAAACGTCCGAAGCCCTCGCCCGAGTCTTTGCATTTCTCGTACTCTTCAAATCTTCTTGTAAGAACTTCGTTCATAGACGCATAATCGTCTTGTCCGTCAAAGGATTTTATTTTAAATTTTCGGTATGCTGATTTTAGCGGACGTCCGTTTTCAAAAACAATCATTCCGGCAACATTTTCAGTTCCTGCTAAGTTTGAAATATCATAGGATTCAATGTATACGGGGATTTTTTCAAGTCCCAACAAGTCGCCCAATTCTTTCAACGCCGCATACTGTCTGCCCTGAGTGTTTCGGCTTTGAGCAAGAACTTCCGCCGCATTGTTTCTGCACATTGTGACAAGCTGCGACCTTTCCCCCTTTTGCGGTGCGAAGACAACAACTTTTCTGCCTGCTTTGTCGCTCAGCCACTTTGTAATGCTTTCTCTGTCGTCAAGCTCACGGTCAATAGTAAGGCATGGCGGAACTTTTTCACGAATGGTGTAATATTGAAGCAAAAACTCAGAAAACGCCGTATCTTCTTCGCCGATATCTTTAATGACAAATGTTTCTCTGTCGTACATCATTCCGTTTGTAAAGCGGAAAACTTGAAAACAACCGTCTTTTCCGTCCGAAAATAAAGCAATAACATCTTGTTCACGAATTTTAGACGCAACAACTTTTTGTTTCTCAGCCATTCTCTTTACAGCGATAATTCTGTCACGAATCTTTGCAGCACGTTCAAATTCGAGACTCTCGGCTGCTTCGGTCATTTCTTTTTCAAGCTCCTTAATTGAAACGGAAGTTCCGCTTTTAAGAAAAGCCACGGCTTCTTTAATAGTTTCGTTATATTCCTGCTGAGAAATTTTCCCTCGGCATAAGCCGCAGCACTGCTTAATGTGAAAATTCAGACAAGGACGAGTTTTCCCGAAATCATCGGGGAACTTTTTTCCGCATGTAGGAAGTTTAAAAATTTTAATTGTCTGGTCAACAGCGTTTTTCACATAATAAGAGCCTGTGTAGGGTCCTATAAATTCTCCCGAATCATCGGGCTTTTTGGCTTCCGTTATGCGTGGGAAAGGTTCTTTTGAAATTTTTATATAACTGTAGCCTTTATCGTCTTTAAGCAGAATATTATATTTAGGCTTATTTTGTTTAATAAGGCTTGCCTCTAAAACAAGAGCCTCAAATTCGCTGTCGGTAATGATATACTCAAAACAGTCGACATTTTCAACCATTTTCTTAACTTTTTCATTGTGATTGTTTTGAGAACCGAAATATTGACTAACCCTGTTTTTCAGTGCTTTAGCCTTGCCTATATAAATAATTTCATTTTTAGAGTTGTGCATTATATAAACTCCGGGTTGGAGAGGGAGTTTCATTGCTTTTTCTCTAAGTTCTTTCATTTTGGGATTCATAAATTAAAAACCTGTTAATTATCTGAAAGTTTTGCGGCGTCCTTGCGAGCCTGAATGATATCTTCAAGCTGACGTTTTGTAAAGCGGTGATTTTTATTGCAGAAGTGGCAGTTTGCAACGGCATAACCTTTTTCGTCCGCAAGGGAACGAATTTCATCGTCTGTAAGATTTGAAATTGCCCTGATAACTCTTTCTCTGCTGCACCCGCAAACATAGTCGATAGGCTGTTCGTCAAGAACTTCCACTTCGTAGCCCTCAAGAGCCTTTTTGCAAATATCAAGAATTGACATACCTTTTGCAAGCATAGTTGTTACAGGCTCAAGTTTTTTGATATTATCTTCAATTCTTGTAATATCGCTGTCGGACGCACCGGGCAAAAGCTGAATTAACATGCCGCCTGCAAGCAAAACTTCTCCGTCCTCTTTGTCCAATAAAACTCCCAAAGCACAAACAGTCGGAATTTGCTCGCTGACTGCATAGTAGCTTGTAATATCTTCGGCAATCTCACCCGAAAACAGAGGACATACTCCAACATACGGCTCGCCCGTGCCGTAATCACGCATAACATTAATTACGCCGTCATTTCCGACGCCTGCACCTACGTTAATTTTGCCGTTGTCATAGTAAGTTGTTTCTGTCTGAGGGTGTTCAACATAGCCTCGGCAGTTGCCTCTGCTGTCCGCACAAGCAACAACTGCTCCCAAAGCTCCGCCACCGTTTACTCTGAGAGTAACAGCCGCATTGCTTTGTTTAAGCATAACTCCCATTATAGAGGACGCTGTAAGCAGTCTGCCCAATGCGGCAGTTGCGACAGGCGAAGTATGATGAAGCTTTTTTCCTTTGTAAACAATATTTGACGTATCGGCGGCAATAGCCATAACAGCTCCGTCAGAAGTAATACAGCGAATAAGCTTATCTTGTCTTTCAGCGGTATTTTTATCATTTTGTAAATTTTCGTTTGACATATAAATATTATTCCTTTCAAATATAAGCATATAATTACTAAGTAAATTTTTCTTGAAATTATCTTTTTTTTGCGGCAAAAGTCACACGCTGAGAATCATGTTTGGGTTCGCAGAAAGTCATATCATCATAGACAGCTAATACCGAAAAACCGCATTGTTCGAGCAAATCTGAAAGTTCCTCCACGGAATAAGCAAACTCTCTGAAACTTTCGGTATATCTTGAATAAACGTCATTTTCGGGAACAAAAAAATCCAAGTCAATTTTCACACTGTGATTTTTGTCATTATAAGTATTCTGCCAAACACAAAACACTTCGTCCGTATCGTAAACAAACGTATTATTTCCTAAAATCACGCTGTGTTTATAAATAGTATTGACATCAAAGATAAAAAGCCCGTCTTTTTCCATATATTTCGATATGCGTTCAAAAGTTTTCCGCACCTGTTCAAGCCCCTGCAAATGGCTGATACTGTCCAGTGTGCATACGCAGGCGTCAATTAATCCATACAATTCCAGTTTTTGCATTTGCTGGCACAAAAAGAGCATTTCAAAATCATTTTCCGCTGCTTTTTGCTGAGCCTGCGAAAGCATTTCAAAAGAACCGTCCACACCGAACACATCAAATCCACGCTTTTTTAATTCAATAGTCAAAGTTCCCGTGCCGCAAGCCAAATCAAGCATACATTCCGGACGGCAGTCAAAAGATTTCAAAAGCTCGCACAAATAATCTGCCTTTGCGGAGTAATCAACATTTCTTGTTAATCCGTCATAGAATTGAGCGAACACACCGTATGACATTACGCTTGACCCTCTTTTTCTCTCTGTTTAAGACGCTCAAAAACAAGAGCATATCCGTCGCAGCTTGTATAATTCAAAGAACGGTTCACACGGCTGATAGTAGCGGTAGACGCACCTGTTTCGGCTACAATTTTGCTGTAAACTGTTTTTTCGCTCAGCATTTTGGCAACCATAAGACGCTGTGACATTGCTTTAAGTTCGGGAATTGTGCATAAGTCTTCAAAAAACTTTCTGCAGTCTTCTACTGTTTCAAGAGTAGTAATTGCTTCAAACAAGTATACCAGATTATCTTCATTTAAATTAGCATTCATATTCATTCTTCTTTCACCCTTTATTTATCAAAATTTAGCGTACTAAAATTTTATCACAGATTAAAGCAAAAGTAAAGTAGCTTATCAAAAATTAACGTAATATTTCAAATTTTTATATATTAAAATAGTAAAAATTTCATAAAAACTATAAATGAATTAATTGACAGCAGTTGTAAAAAAGTCTATAATAAAGAAGAAATATTCAGAAAGGATTTTTACAACTATGGATAATAAGACAAATCAAGCTGTCGCTAATCACAAAAAATTTTACTCATGTTCCGCTTCGGTATTATGTGCATTTGCAGACCAAATAGGAATGTCGCAGCAAGACGCCAAAGCTGCCGCCGCTCCATTTGCAGGCGGAAGAATGGGAAAATGCGGAGCTGTAATGGCTGCCGAATATATTTTGGAAAAACAGTTCCCCGATTCCGCCGATGAAAAAATCACAGAATTTGAAGACGAATTTATTCAAAAAAATCAATCTTTAATGTGCAGCGAATTAAGAGGGAAAAAACTTCGCTCATGCCGCGGCTGCGTGACTGATGCCGCTGAAATTTTAGAAAAATTAACATGATAAAAGGGGGAAAAATTAATGCCCGCCGATTTGCATTGTCACTCTAAGCTTTCTGACGGCTCAGCGACTGTTGAGGAGCTTGTCATGCTCGCAAAACGCAGAGGTTTAAACACCATTTCGGTAACCGACCACGATACTTTTCAAGGCTCTGACAAAGCCGTTCCTTTCGGTGAAAAATACGGCGTAAAAATTATTCGGGGAGCCGAAGTTTCATCTTTAGACTACGAAAGAAAAAGGAAAGTACATCTTTTGTGCTATCTGCCGCAAAATCCCGAACCGATTTTATCTATCATGCGGCAAACGCTTGAAAAAAGAAATAACGCAATGAAACGCTCCATACAAAAAATTTTAAGCGTATACCCCATTCCGCCGGAAATGATTGCAAAACAGAGCGTTGGCAGCACCTGTATTTATAAACAGCACATAATGCATGCGCTTATGGACGCAGGCTATACAACCGAGGTATTCGGAGATTTGTTCCGCAGTCTTTTCAGTTCAAAAACAGGCATTGCAAGATTTCCCATTGAACAGCCCGAAGTTTTTGAAGTTCTTCGCAAAATAAAAGAATCGGGCGGAGTTGCGGTTTTGGCTCACCCGGCAGTATACAACAGCTACGAACTAATTCCGGAGCTTATAAAAAACGGACTGGACGGCATAGAAGTAAGTCATCCCAGAGCAAAAGAATCCGATGCCAAAGAATTAGGCGAGATTTGCGACAGATACGGACTTATAAAAACTGGCGGCACCGACTTTCACGGAATGAACACTCCCAAAGCACAGCCTATCGGCACTTGCACCGCCTCAGATGAAGAAGTTGAAAAGATTATTCAGTTAGCCGCCGCAGGAAAATAAAAAAGATAATTTACTTTATTTTTTTAATAAAGTGTTGACAAAAAAGTTTTTTTAAGTTATAATATAGGAGCTGTCCAATAAGGCAACAGCTTTGTCGAGGTGTAACTCAGTTTGGTAGAGTGCTTGGTTTGGGACCAAGATGCCGCAGGTTCAAGTCCTGTCACCTCGACTTCACTTTTCTTTTTTTGCTCTCAAAAAAAAACACCTCATAAATCCCGACATTCGGTTTTTATGAGGTGTTTTTTTAATTCTCACTTTCTGATTTGATAGCATTTATTCTGTGATGAGCCGATTTTAAAGACTGCTCTGCAATAATCAGTCTGTCACGCAAGTCTTGAATATCACTTTTCATGTTGCGCATATCGGACTTTATCTCATTTATTCCCTCGTTTATATTTTCCAGCTTTACAATTAATGTCGTTAAATCCGAAGCTTCTCTATGGCTGTCATGTGCGTTGCTTCGCTTTATATTCGTAACCGCTACGACAACCGCCACGCAAACAGATATCACCGACAACATTATTGATATGTCAATACTCAATATTTTTTCCACCCTTCTCTAAAAAAATAAACCTTTCATATACACCCTTGTTAAAACTTATTTTATGTGTGCAAGTATGCAAGTTTTTTTATTTTTTATTTTTTCGAAAGCATTGCACTTTTCACAGCGTCATGTTATTATTTTATAAATAACCGCACTCGCCAAGGGGATATTTTATGACAGAAAAATATTATAATTCTATTCGCCGCTTTATTACTGCTAAAAAATTACGCTTAATTCTTTTTACTGCGATATACAATTTTTTGCCCGCAGTTGTTTTGGTATCGTATTTTATTCTTTTGATTTATCTGTACTTACATTCTGACGTACGAATTATGCCGTGTTTTTTTATTCCATTATTTGTATTTGTTTCGGTGTCTTTAGTTCGTAAAATTCTTAACTTTAATCGTCCATATGAAAAATTAGACATTGAACCTGTTTTTCCCAAAAAAA
>CACWIU010000020.1 GCA_902761025.1 uncultured Ruminococcus sp.
CTTCCACGAACGATACTTTGGCAATTTTGGCAAACGGTATGGCAGGCAATGCCGAAATTACACAAAAAAATGACGATTACAGAATTTTCACAAATGCTTTAATAGCTTTATGTAAGTCTATGGCTAAAAAATTGGCGGCAGACGGCGAGGGAGCGACAAAGCTCCTTGTTTGCTGCGTAAGCGGAGCTAAGACAGTATTTGACGCTAAGGGCGTTGCTAAGGCTGTTATTTGCAGCAGTCTTGTAAAAGCCGCTATGTTCGGAGCGGACGCAAACTGGGGCAGAGTTCTTTGTGCAATCGGTTATTCGGGGTGTGACGTTGATGTCGCAAAAGTAAATGTTGCTTTTCGCTCAAAAGTTGGAGAAATTTCCGTATGCCAAAATGGTGCGGGCATTGCTTTCAGCGAAGAACTTGCGAAAAATATATTGCTTGAAAGTGAAATTGAAATTTTAGTTGATTTAAATGACGGCGACGGTTACGCCGAGGCTTACGGCTGTGATTTGACTTACGATTATGTTAAAATCAATGGAGATTACCGTACTTAATAAAAAGTGAGTAGGAGTGAAAAAATGAATATTTCAAATGCGGAAAAAGCACATATACTGATACAGGCACTTCCGTATATTCAAAAATATTACGGTAAGACAGTTGTTATTAAATACGGCGGCAATGCAATGGTTAATGAAGAGTTGAAAGGGGCTGTAATGAGCGATATTGCATTGCTCAAGCTTGTGGGCATTAATGTTGTTTTAGTACATGGCGGCGGACCCGAAATAACCGAAATGCTGAAAAAAATCAATAAGGAAAGCCGCTTTGTAAACGGACTGCGTGTTACCGATAAGGAAACTATTGACATCGTTCAAATGGTTCTTGCAGGAAAAGTTAACAAAAGTTTAGTGCAGCATTTGCAGAAATGCGGAGCTGCGGCGGTTGGACTTTGCGGTCTTGACGGCAATATGCTTACAGCCGAAAAGATTATTACAAGCGAAGATATAGGTTATGTCGGAGAGATTACGGCGGTAAATCCCAAAGTAATAAACGATGTTATTAATAATGGTTTTGTGCCGATTATTTCAACTATTGCCGGCAGTTATCAGGGAGATGTTTATAACATCAACGCCGATATTGCCGCTTCGAGAATTGCCGCCGAGCTGGGAGCCTGCAAGCTTATTCTTATGACGGACATTAGGGGACTTTTACGTAATAAAGACGATGAAACAACGCTTATTCCATGCGTTAACGTATCGGAAGTGCCTATGTTAAAGCGAGAGGGAATTATCAGCGGCGGCATGATTCCAAAGATTGATTGTTGTGTCGAGGCTGTAAGGCGAGGCGTTTCAAGAGCGTATATTATTGACGGCAGAATACCCCATTCGATACTTATTGAAATGCTTACGGCTGAGGGTATCGGAACTATGTTTTATTAATTTTTTATCAACAACTTAATAAAAATTTTGCAAGGCAAAATTTTGGTGAGTAATATATTGTTAAGGGCGTTGCCCTTAATAACCCACCAAAGGCTCCGCCTTTGGAATCCGCCAACTTTTTTGAAAAAAAGTTGGACAAAAAACTTTAATAGGCTTTGCCTTGCTAAAAATTTGATTTGTGAGGAAGTTTTATATGTCTGATTTTAAAAATATCGAGATAAGACCGATGACAATAGAAGATTATGACGAGATTTTCGCTATGTGGCAGATTACTACCAAAAGAGCCTTGTCCGAAGCAGACAGCCGAGAAAATATAAATTTCTATCTGCAAAGAAACCCCGGTATGTCGCAAGTGGCTTTGGCAGACGGGAAAATTGTCGGAACTGTTCTTTGCGGACATGACGGAAGACGAGGCTTTATTCATCATATGGCAGTGCGAGAGGAATACCGACGTCATAATATTGCCAAAAAAATGGCAGAAACTGCACTCGATGTTTTATCGAAAGACGGCATTAAAAAATCTCACATTTTCTGCTATACAAATAATAATCTTGGTCAGAGCTTTTGGACGGCTATGGGCTGGAAGAAGCGTGAAGATGTTTTTGTTTTTTCATATACGGATAAAAAAGAATAGGAGAGTTGTTAAATGAAGGCAGCCGCTTTGAAACCGCATGAACGCAAAAAAGAAAGGTATTCTCTTAAAGCGTTTTTGTGGGGAGCAGTTATTGCCGCCGTTTTTATTGTGCCGTCTATGATTATTGATAAGGGAATGTTCCTGTATTATGGTGACTACAATGCTCAGGTTATTCCGTTTTATCAAGTTATGAGTGCGGCAATAAAAAACGGTGAATTTGGCTGGAACTGGTATACCGATTTAGGAACTTCATTTATCGGCGGTTACAGCTACTATAATTTAGGAAGTCCGTTTTTTTGGCTTATGGTGCTTTTCCCTGTAAAGGCAATACCTTATTTAATGGGTCCCATAACTATTTTAAAATTTGGACTTTCTTCTCTTACGTCTTTTCATTTTTTGAAAAGATATACAAAAGATAAAAACAATGCCGTAATAGGCTCAATGCTGTATGCTTTTTCGGGATTTGCGATTTACGGACTTGTGTTTCATTTTATTGATGTTCTTGTATTTTTTCCGCTGCTTTTGGTAACGCTTGACCAATATATTTACGAAAATAAGCGGGGAAGATTTGCCTTAATGGTTGCGTTATGTGCAGTGGTGAATTATTACTTCTTTGCGGCGGAAGCAGTGTTCTGTCTTATTTATTGGATTGTAAGAATGGCTGTAAAGAGTTACAGAATGCCTGCGAAAGATTCTGTTTATTTAATTTTGGAAGCTTTATTCGGTACGGGCATGGGAACTTTTCTACTTTTGCCCTCGGCTTATCATATGGTTGGCAATTCCCGAGTAAGCACGGAGGGACTGACGGGCTGGCAATATTGGGTATATGACAATGCTGCCGCTTACGCTCAGCTTATTATCTCGTTCTTTTTGCCGCCTGAAATGGCAAACTTGAATGTTTATGTAACGGAGTATGCAAGCGAATGGAGTTCCATAACCGCATATTTGCCGTTGTTTGGCATGGCTGGCGTATTTGCAGTTCTTTTGAATAAACGCCGCATTAAGTGGATGCGTGTATTCTATGGAGTATGTGCGGTGTTTATGTTCGTGCCTGTTTTGAACAGCTCGTTCCAGTTATTTACGGACGCAAAATATGTGCGTTGGTTTTTCATGCTGCTTTTAATTATGTCGCTTAGTTCCGTGACTGCTCTTGAAGACCCGTCCACAAAATGGAAAAAAGCGATAGGATTAAATCTTGCGGCTATAATTACTATTGCGTTGATTGTCGGCGTAACACCGAAATCGACTTTTGACGGCGAAGTAAATCATGTGCAAATCGGACTTGCGGGCGTAACGTCAAAATTCTGGATATACATTGCTGTTGCGGTGTTCAATTTGGCACTGTGTGCAATGGCAGTGGGATTGTATAGAAAGAACAGAACTTTATTTAGAAAATTTGGTGCTTTGATTACTGCGGGAGCTATTGTTGTTACTATGTCGTCAACTTTTATTTTCTCTAAAATAAGCGGAGAAAAAGATATTGATATCGTAGGTATGAATATGCTTAACAAGGGCGACAGTATTACAATAGACGATATTCAGGACTGGCGTTCCGATATTGTGACAGTGTCAAACTATACGCCTATGGTTTACGACAGCGACAGCATAGAAAGCTGCGACTATGCGGAGCTTGAAAGCAAAGTGCAGCAAACTGTCAGTTCCATTACTCTGAATCCCGAAAGCATATATTATTCTGATGACGATAATGTCACAATGTTCTGGCAAATTCCGGGTATGGAATGTTTTCACAGCACGTCAAGCGGCTCTATCATGGATTTTTATGAGGGAATTGACTTTGTAAGAACAACGCTTACAAACTGGCCTGTAGGTATGTATGGATACCGTTCGCTTTTTTCCGTAAAATATTTGTTTAACCATGAAGAAACTTCTATGAGCTTTGAAGATGAGAACGGCAAGCCTTTAATGCCCGGCTGGAAACATATTGACAACATGAACGGCTACGATGTTTATGAGAATGAGTATGCTGTTCCAATGGGCTTTACTTATGATAACTATATTCTTATGTCTGAGTTTAATCAAGTCCCCACTCAGTACAAGCATTTAGTTTTGCTTGATGCGGTAGTTGCAGATTTGGACGATATGTTTACTTATGCTTTATCAGGAATGCACCAGACATATGCGTCTGATTACAAATTTACTCAGGAAGAATATTTTCAGCACTGTAAAGACAGAATAAATTCTTCATGTTACGAATTTACACGAAATAAAAAAGGCTTTGAAGCAAAAATTAACACTCAAGGTCAAGAAAATGATAGATACGTATTTTTCAGCGTGCCTTTTGACAGAGGCTGGAAAGCTTATGTAAATGATGAATCTGCCGATATTATGCTTACGGATTTTGGATTTATGTCCGTTAAAGTTCCGGCTAATACAGATAGCACTATACAATTTACATATCATACTCCGGGAATATTGTACGGTTGTTTTGTTTCGGGTTTGTGTCTTGTAATGCTTATCTTGTATTTGGCAGCGGCTAAAATCCAGTCCGCTCCCGACGAAGAAGAACAAAAAACCGAGGAGAAAAAAGAATCCTCTGACATCAATTCCGAAAATTCCGAAAACGGCGAAAATACCGAAGTATCGGCTGAGGAATTGGAAGAAGAAATTTCATTCTTTGATATTGTAAGAGAAACCGAACAGCAAACCATGATGCACGTTTACAGCCGTGTTCCTGTGGTGCTTGAAAGCGGTTTCAGCTCAACGGCATACGACATTGAGCATAAGAAATACATTGACCTTACTTCGGGAATAGGAGTAAATGCTTTGGGCTTTGCAAATGGTTCGTGGTCGGACGCTGTTGAAAAACAGCTGCGTGAGGTTCAGCATACTTCAAACATCTATTACAACACTACGCAAATACAGCTTGCGGAAATGCTCTGTATAAAAACAGGATTTAGCAAAGTATTCTTTGCCAACTCGGGAGCAGAGGCTAACGAATGTGCCATTAAGCTTGCCCGTAAGTACGGCAGTGATAAGTACGGCGAAAATCATACTCATATTGTGACTTTGGAAAACTCTTTCCACGGCAGAACTATTACAACTCTTGCGGCAACCGGACAAGATTCGTTCCATAAATATTTCATGCCGTTTACAGAGGGCTTTAGTTATGCAAAAGCTAACGATATGGACAGCGTTAAGAGCAAGGTAACAGAAGATACTTGTGCGGTTATGATTGAGTTAATACAAGGCGAGGGCGGCGTAAATCCGCTTGACCGTGAGTTTGTGACATCGCTTGCGGCATTCTGTCAGGAACGTGACATTCTGCTTATTGTTGACGAAGTTCAGACAGGCATAGGCAGAACGGGAACATTGTATTGCTATGAAAATTACGGTATTTCTCCCGATATCATCACTTCAGCGAAAGCTTTGGCAGGCGGCTTGCCATTGTCGGCTTGTCTGTGCAGTGAAAAGCTTCAAGATGTCATGACGGCAGGCACAAACGGCACTACGTTCGGCGGCAATCCTGTTGCCTGTGCGGGTGCTTTGAAAATTATCGACATCGTTTCAGACGAAGATTTCTTGGCGGAAGTTCGTGAAAAAGGCGAGTATATTAAAAAACGCCTTGAATCTATAAAAGGCATAAAAGAAGTTCGCGGTTTGGGTATGATGATTGGCATTGTGCTTGAAAAGAATAACGCTAATGAAATTCAGCTTAAATGTGCCGAAAACGGACTGCTTGTGCTGACAGCGAAAAAATTACTTCGTTTGTTGCCGCCTTTGAATATTGAGTACGAAGATATTGACGAAGCACTCGACATTCTGGAAAGTACGATTGCGGAAGATTTGAACGACGAAAAAGAAGAATAAAAAAATAACGGCAGGTTCGGCTCTTTTGAGCTGTTCCTGCTGTTGAGAGAAGATTGTATTATATTATTATAAAATATAATAGAGAAAGGTTGAATAAAAAATGAAACATTTGTTAAAGCTCTTGGACTGGAGCGGCGAGGATATAAACGAAGTTCTTAATCTTGCAGACCAGCTCAAATACGAGCAAAAACACGGCATAGCAAAGAAATATCTTGACGGTAAGACATTGGGAATGATTTTTGAAAAAGCCAGCACAAGAACAAGAGTAAGTTTTGAAGTAGGTATGTTTCAACTTGGCGGTTCGGCTCTTTTCCTTTCAAGCAATAATACCCAAATGGGCAGAGGCGAGCCGATAGAAGATACTGCGAGGGTTTTGTCACGCTATCTTGACGGCATTATGATTCGTACCTTTGAGCAAAGCGAAGTGGAAGCGTTGGCAAATTACGGCTCAATTCCGATTATCAACGGCTTGACGGATTTTTGTCACCCGTGCCAAGTTTTGGCCGACCTTATGACAATCAGAGAAATTAAGGGCAGACTGGACGGTTTGAAAATGAGCTTTATCGGCGACGGAAACAACATGATGAATTCTCTTATTGTCGGAGCTTTGAAAACGGGAATGTCAATTTCAGTTGCATGTCCCGAAAATTACGAGCCTGACGAGCAAGTTATTTCGTTTGCGAAAGAGTACGGCGATAAGTTCAAGATGTTCAGAACACCTGCCGAGGCTGTTGTTGATTCCGATGTCGTAATTACCGACGTATGGGCGTCTATGGGTCAAGAGGAAGAAGCTAAAATCAGAGCGAAAGCATTTGACGGCTATCAAGTTAACGAAACTCTTATGAGCCTTGCAAAAGACGACGCTATTGTTCTCCATTGCCTGCCGGCACACAGAGGAGAGGAAATTACTGCCGATACGTTTGAAAAACATGCCGATGCGATTTTTGAAGAAGCAGAGAACAGACTTCACGCTCAAAAAGCCGTAATGGTTTACTTGATGAAAGATTAATTTTTATACACCGGAAAGGAAGAAATTTATGTATATTACTTGTTTGGATTTAGAGGGAGTACTTGTTCCCGAAATTTGGATTGCATTTGCCGAGGCAACAGGTATTCCCGAACTGAAAAAAACAACTCGCGACGAACCCGACTATGATAAGCTCATGAAATACCGCATTAACATCTTAAAAGAACACGGCTTAGGTTTAAAAGAGATTCAGGACGTTATTGCAACAATCGACCCTCTGCCGGGTGCGAAAGAATTTTTGGACGAGCTGCGTTCGGAGTGTCAGGTTATTATCCTGAGCGATACGTTTACTCAATTTGCCGCACCGCTTATGAAAAAATTGGGTCAGCCCACAATTTTTTGCAATTCGTTGGTTGTGTCGGAAAGCGGAGAAGTAACGGATTTTAAAATGAGAGTTGAAAATTCAAAGCTTACTACAGTTAAAGCTTTGCAGTCTATCGGCTTTGATACTATTGCCGCAGGCGACAGCTATAACGATTTAGGCATGATTCAGGCAAGCCAAGCAGGATTCCTTTTCAAAAGCACCGATAAAATAAAAGCGGATTATCCCGAATTGCCCGCTTATGAAACTTACGAAGAGTTGATGAACGCAATTCGTCAAGTTATAAAATAATGAATAAATTGGTTTGCGGCAGTATATTATTTATTGCCGCAAATTTTTTTGCAAAATCTGTTGACAGAAGCGTTTCAATGTGCTATAATAAACCTATCAAACATATAGGTAATAAGAGAATTAAAAAATTAAATTGAAAAAGGAGTTTTTTACAATGAGAGTTTATAAGAGCGTATTGGATTTAGTGGGCGGAACGCCGCTTGTCGAATTGACAAATTATGAAAAGGCAAACGGTCTTGAAGCCACTATTCTCGGCAAGGTTGAGTATTTTAATCCGGCAGGCAGCGTTAAGGACAGAATAGCTAAAGCGATGATTGACGACGCCGAAGCAAAGGGCATTTTGAAAGAAGATTCGGTCATTATTGAGCCTACCAGCGGCAATACGGGCATAGGATTGGCGGCAGTTGCAGCCGCAAGGGGTTATAAAGTTATTCTTACCATGCCCGAAACCATGAGCGTTGAACGCAGAAACTTGTTGAAAGCTTACGGAGCTAAGCTCGTTTTGACAGACGGTTCTAAGGGCATGAAAGGGGCTATTGCTAAGGCTAACGAGTTAGCTGAGGAATTGCCTGACAGCTTCCGTACTGTCAGGCATGACTTCCACACAATGACGGATAGAAAACTGTTCCCCGAAACGGGCATGGGTTTTCCATTCCCCCGTCAGCTCGTAAGTAAGGCCTTCCACCGCTTCGGGCATATTTCCGACTCCCGTAAACTGATCCATTTCCTCATCATTTTCAAAAACAGCTACGGTATAAAAGTTTTCATTATTCCTGAAAAAAAGAAAAAAATCCCGATGTAAAAATCGTAGCCGTAGAGCCGGAATCTTCGCCGGTACTTTCAAAGGGTACTCCGGGACCTCACAAAATTCAGGGAATAGGAGCAGGCTTTGTTCCCGATACGCTTAACACGAGCATATACGATGAAATAATAACGGTTAAAAATGAAACAGCATTTGCAGTCGGAAAAGCTTTGGCACGTAATGACGGTTTGTTAGTTGGTATTTCATCGGGGGCGGCAGTTGCGGCTGCGACAGAGCTTGCGAAGCGTCCCGAAAATAAAGGCAAAATTATTGTTGCGCTTTTGCCCGACACCGGCGAAAGATATCTTTCAACTTCAATGTTTACAGATTGATTTTATTATATAAAAGCAGTGGATTAAAAAAATTTTGTCCGCTGCTTTTTTTAGTAAAAAATTAAAAAAATGTTAAAAAAGTATTGCAATTTTGAAAAATAATGATATAATATGTATGTAGGTAACGATGAAAAATCCAACAATAATTTATTGCGCATGAATTTGGTCTGACGTTGTGAGCAGGGATTTCTTCGTTGCCGAATGCATCGGAAATATTGGCTATTGTTTGCCAAGCAGAGCTGTCGACAGGATTTGTTCCGAATCAATTTCATCATTTTTGCTTTTATAAATGTCCGGAATAAAGCAGGAAAAACTCATAAAAAATGATGTTTTTTTGATGAATTTTTTTGTATTAGTTATTAGTATATTAAATATATAGAAAGAGATGTATATTTTATGAATATTGCTGTTTGCGGCGGCAGCTATTGCGAAACAGAACAACTTAGTAATATTCTCGAAGAATATTTTTTCGTTAAATGGAGCGGCATTAACGTTTCAGTATGTATATATACGGAAACAAAGGCACTTTTTGACGATATTAACGACGGCATTAATTTTCTTGCTGTGTTTATGGAAGTCCGGCAAAGTGAAAATATCGACATAAAAGACTTGTATCTTTTTAGAGATATAGGTTATAGAGGCGATATTGTTCTGTACGGTTCAAGCGCGGATTTAGCGGTTGTGGGGTATGAAGTCAATGCGTCGGGATTTTTGATTAAACCATTTAAGAAATGCGAATGTTATAAAGCAATGGACAGGATTTTATGCAGTCATGACGAATCGGCTTACATAATTCGTCATAAAGGCAGCATATTTAAGATTCCGGTGCGTGACATTGCGTATGTGGAAAGCTGTAATTCAAAGTGCATAGTTCATACGATTAGAGGCAATAACTATACGGTTTACAAAAAGCTTAACGACATTGAAAAAGAGTTGTCCGACAAAAGGTTTTTAAGATGTCACAGAAGTTATCTTGTAAACATGAGCTGCGTTGTATTTATAGATAAGTATTTGGTCTTGACAAACGGAGATAAAGTGCTGATACGTCAAAAGAGCTTGAAAAATATCAAAGACAAATTTGTAAATTATACCGGGGTGATATATCAACAATAAATTAAAATTTAATGATAAAGAAACGCAAAGAGATGAAATTTAATCATTTGCTCTTTGCGTTTTTATATTTTTATAAATTATATATTTTCGGCATTCATTATTGAGATATCCGCAACATTGTAAGGCGTGTTTTGATAAACGTAATAGTTGAGCCAGTTCATGAAAAGCAAGTTCGCATAACTTTTCCAACGCATTATGGGCGTTAAGTCGGTATTATTTTCGGGGAAGTAATTGCTTGGTATTTTGGGGTCAATGCCCTTGTCCAAATCCCGGAAAAACTCTTTTGAAAGAGTGTCCCTGTCATACTCGGGGTGACCGAGTATAAAAAACTGACGTCCGTTTTTGTTGGCGATAATTGAAACTCCGGCTTCGTCGGAAAGGGAAAGAATTTCAAGTTTTGTGTTTTTCTGAACATCGGCAGTTTTCACGCCTGTGTTTCTTGAATGAGGCAAATAGAACAAATCGTCAATACCTCTCATTAAAGGGTGTTTGCTGTTCAGAACCCTATGAGAAAAAACTCCCGACAATTTTTCATCAAATGTAAATTTTGGAATATTGTAATGATAAAATAAACCTGCCTGAGCCCCCCAGCAAATATGGAGTGTCGAATAGACGTTATGTTTGCTCCATTGCATTATTGTACACAGTTCTTCCCAATAGTCAACCTGTTCAAAGTGAAGAAGTTCAACGGGAGCTCCTGTAATTATCATGCCGTCATAGTAATTATTCTTAACTTCGTCAAAGACTTTATAAAAAGCTGCAAGGTGGTCTTGCGGCGTATTTTTTGACACATGGGAAGCCATTTGAAGAAATTCGATATTTACTTGAAGAGGACTATTGCTCAACAGCCGCAGAAGTTGTGTTTCCGTAACTATTTTTGTAGGCATAAGATTTAATATAATTATTTTAAGAGGACGAATATCCTGTGCCATAGCCCGTGCGTTTGTCATGACAAACACGTTTTCACTTTCAAGAACTTTGGCAGCCGGCAAGTCTTCGGGAATATTTATTGGCATTCTGTCACCTCACTTTCTCGCTGAAAGAGCGAAGAAAACATTAATACTGCTTGCCCCAGAATACTTGATGTTTAGCCGGTCTTCCGCAGCAAACGCACACATCGGAGATATGTTCTTCTTCAAAGGGGATACATCTTGATTTTACGCCGCCCGTAACGTCTTTAATCTTGTCTTCGCACGCAACGTCGCCGCACCACATAGCCTTAATGAATCCCGGTTTATTCTGAGCAATATCGACAAATTCTTCAAAGGTCACGGCGGTATGAGTTTTCTCTCTCATATTTTCAAGAGCCTTTTGGTACATTCCGTCATGTACGGCTTGGAGAGCGGTTCTTACAGCCTCTTCGATATTGTCGAGCGAAACGAACTGTTTTTCTCTGTTGTCACGTCTTACGATTACGCATTGATTTTTTTCGATATCCTTGGGACCAATTTCAACTCTTACGGGAACGCCTTTCATCTCGTATTGACTGAATTTCCAGCCGGGGCTGTTGTCCGAATCGTCAAGTTTAACACGAAACTCTTTCGAAAGTCTTTCTTTTAACTCGGCAGCTTTTTCAAGAACTCCCGCTTTGTGCTGAGCAACAGGAATAACGGCAACCTGAATAGGAGAAATCTTAGGCGGCAGAACAAGTCCATCGTCATCGCCGTGAACCATGATAATTGCGCCAATCATTCTTGTTGAAACGCCCCATGAAGTTTGGTGAGGATACTGTAAAGTGTTATCTCTGCCGGTGAATTTAATGTCAAACGCTTTTGCAAAGCCGTCGCCGAAGTAATGAGATGTGCCGCCCTGCAATGCTACGCCGTTGTGCATCATCGGTTCAATGGTGTATGTGGCTTCCGCTCCGGCAAATGTTTCTTTACGAGTTTTTTTGCCGACAACAGCAGGAATTGCAAGAGTTTCCCTGTAAAAATCTTCGTATACTTTCAGCATTCTGAGAGTTTCTTCCCGAGCCTCTTCTGCTGTTTCGTGCATGGTGTGTCCCTCTTGCCACAGAAATTCCGAAGTTCTGAGGAAAGGACGAGTTGTTTTTTCCCAACGCATTACGCTGCACCACTGGTTATAGAGTTTCGGCAAATCTCTGTATGAATTGATTACATTTTTGTAATGCTCGCAGAAAAGCACTTCCGATGTCGGACGGACGCAAAGTCTTTCCGTGAGTTTTTCCGAACCGCCTTGAGTTACCCATGCAACTTCGGGAGCGAAGCCCTCCACATGGTCTTTTTCTTTTTGGAGCAGGCTTTCGGGAATAAGCATAGGCATATAAACATTTTCGTGACCTGTTTCTTTGAAACGGCGGTCAAGGTCTTTCTGAATATTTTCCCATATAGCGTAGCCGTAAGGTCTGAAAATCATGCAGCCCTTTACTCCCGAGTAATCGCAAAGCTCTGCTTTTTTAACTATATCCGTATACCATTTTGCAAAGTCGTCATCTCTTGAAGTGATAGCTTCGACCATTTTTTTATTTTGTGCCATTTTAGCACCTCCGCGAATTTATTGTAACAACTTCTAATTATACATTTTTAAATCGAAAATTGCAACCTTTTTTAAAAAATAACTATTACTTAAATCGAGGCGAAGCCTGTTAAAGTTTTTTGCCAAGCTTTTTTTCAAAAAAGCGGAAAAAGAAAGCTGCCCGCAAAAAGACGGGCAGTTCATTGTACAAAAGATTATTTATGAGCCTCGATATATTCAACAATATCGCCTACGGTTTTGATGCTTTCGATGTCTTCGTCCGGAATTTCTACATCAAACTCATCTTCGATTGCCATAACTACGTCTGCGAAATCAAGCGAATCAGCGCCAAGATCTTCTGTTAAATTAGTGTCGATTTTGATTGAATCTTCTTCCTCGCCAAACTGCTCTGCTAAAATTGCTCTGATTTTTTCGAATACCATATGTATTCCCTCCTGTAATAAATTTTCTGAAAATTCGTTATAAAACGTTATCAATTAACCATTTTGCTCCGCATGCCTTGTCGGCTGTGAAGAACGGTATCTTGAAAAGGCGCAGCGCAAAATGAGATACGCTAATACACATATTATTAGCAAATGGCTGATTTGTCAATATGATTTTTGAAAATTTTTTTAAAATATTATAAAATAATCAAAAAAGACATCAACAATGTAGAACATCGTGTAAAAATTGTCGAATATGATTGACACTCTTTTAAATATTGTGTATAATCAAAATTAATAGTAAAAAAGGAGATGCTGCTGTGAAAACAGAGTTTATGAAAATTTTTGATTTTTGGAAACTGGAATACGAAAATGTAGACCCCGAAGCATTGCACGAAATTACCGAGAAAACAAATCTTGTGACATTTATTATTATCGTTATTATTGCGGCAGTATTCTTATACTTTGTTGTATATTTAATTTATATTCATATTACAACTGCAAAGCCTAAAAGAGATACCAGCCGTTACAACAATTATGAAAGCGCTGCGGCAACTATTACCGAAATTGAAAAAGTGGCTTATTATGTTGAACAGTATGAAACAAAGCGTAAAGATGCAGATATCAAAGACTCCCTGCATTCGGAGTCCGTTTTGTTCAAACCAACAAAAAGTAATCATGATATCAGCGGTTTGTTGAATTTGACGGAAGAAAAAAATATTCCTGATTTAGATAAACCCTCTGCTAAACCCACTGTTAAAAAAGAAGTTGAAAAATTTCGATATAAAGTCAAATATGAATTTAAAGACAAGTCCGGCCGCTTGTATTGGGGAGAGTTTTTCGTTTATCAAGAAAGCGAAAATATTAAAATAGGTAAAAATGTTGACGTAAAATATAACCCCAATAATCCTATGGTCAATTTTTCTTCTTACAGCGTACCTATAGGAGGAATAAAATAATTTTATAATATAAGGCGTGGTTAAAAATGAGCAAAAAATATTACGGAGTAATCGGACACCCGATAGGACACACTTTGTCGCCGTTTATTCACACCAGATTAATGGCTTTATCAGGAATTGACGGCGAATACGGTGTGTACGATATTGATATAAACGAACTGGACAAAAAATTTGCCGATACTTTATCTAAGTTGAATGGCTTAAACGTTACTATTCCTCATAAACAGGCAATTATGCGTCTGCTTGATGAAACAGACGAAACTGCAAAACTGTACGGTTCCGTTAACACGGTTGCATTTGTGCAAAATGATAATGGGTCAACTTGTTCAAAGGGTTATACTACGGACGGCATTGGCTTTGTGACCGCGCTTGAAAATGCGGGAATGTCCTTTGGCTCGACAGCGACCGTTATAGGCTGCGGCGGAGTTGGCAGAGTGTTTGCCAACACTTGCGCTGTTCGGAACTGTAAAGTAAATTTATTGGTACGTGAAAGTGCGTTTGAGAGAACCGAATTATTTGCGGAATCTTTGAACAAACGCTTTGGAGAGGGTACGGCAAAAGTTTTTTTTATCGGTAAGTTTGAGGGAGAAAGCGATTTGTTGATAAATGCTTCGCCTGTGGGAATGTACCCGAAAACAGATTATTGTCCCGTTTCCGAAGATATTATTTCAAAATCAAAATCCGTGTTTGATGCCGTTTATAATCCTGCCGATACTATGCTGGTGAAAAAAGCTCGGGATATGGGCATTAAGGCTATTTCGGGAATGACTATGCTTGTGTATCAGGCGGCTGCGGCTCAGACTATTTGGAACGGCTCCGTTTTTTCTTCCGAAGATATAGACAAACTTGCCGAAGACTGCTTTAAGGAGCTTAATAACCGATGAAAAAAAATATAGTATTATGCGGCTTTATGGGCAGCGGAAAAAGCACTGTCGGCAGGCTGCTTGCCGAAAAAATGGGTATGCGTTTTATTGATACGGATACATATATAGAACAAAAAGAGGGTATGACAATATCGGAAATATTTGCTCAAAAAGGCGAGAATTATTTTCGTGATTTGGAAGCGTCCGCCTGCCGTGACTTGTCAAATACGCATGCGGCAGTTATATCTACCGGCGGCGGCACTCTTCTAAAAGACTGCAATGTAACCGAACTGAAAAAGAGCGGTATCATTTTCCTGTTGGATATTTCTCCCGAAACTGTTCTGTATCGTTTGAGAAATGACAAGACAAGACCCCTCTTACAGCGTGAAGATAAAGAAAATGCTGTGAAAACTATGCTTTCAAACAGAATACCGCTTTATAAAAAAGCGGCGGACTGCGTTATTAACGGCGAAGAATCACCCCTGCAAATTTGTTTTAAAATCATTAACTTATACAACTAAAGGAGTATATTTGAATTTGAAATTTAAAATATCGAAATTTTTTAAAAATGACGGTAATAATATTGATAAATTTATTTTGCTTTCCGGGCTTATGCTTCGTTTGATGTATATTTATTATACGCCGATTGATGTCAGACAACATGATGTTCACCAATTTTTTCAAAATCAAGGCGGACATTCGGACTATATTTTGTATCTCTATGAAAATCATGCTTTGCCTGATTTTGACCCAAGAACGATATTTCAATTTTATCATCCGCCACTGCAACATATAATTTGCGCGTTATGGCTTTCGTTTGTAAAGCTTTTGGGATTTTCCATAGAAGACGCAGGAGTAAATACTCTTCAGTTTTTGACTGTCTTTTATTCTTTTCTTTTTGCGGTTCTTGCCTGCAAAACGTTTAAGCGGCTGAATCTAACGCCCAAAACGGTTAGTTTTTGTACGGCTGTCGTAACTTTTCACCCAACGCTTATCATTATGTCGGGAAGTATTAACAATGATATGCTTTCTTCATTGTTTGGTATGTCCGCAATATATTTTACTGTTAAATGGGCTGATAAAAAAGACTTTAAAAGTATTATTATGATAGCCTTGTCCGTGGGATTGGGAATGTTTACAAAGCTGTCTGTGGGATTGCTTGCCCCTGCCATTGCGGCGGTATTTATTTGTGTGTTTATAAAAAATTTCAGTCAATGGAAAAAATTTATTCTTCAATTTTTAGGCTTTGGAATAGTTTGCGTTCCCGTGGGTTTGTTTTGGTCGGTAAGAAATTACGTCAAGTTTGGTATTTCTCCGAGTTATGTTCCCGAACTTGGTGAAAATTCGGAGCAGTATATTGATAAGACTGCATTTGAAAGACTGTTTAACTGGCAGTTATTTCAGTTTGAATCGCCTTTTACTCAATGGGAATGGTTCGGAGCGTCATATAATGAATTTAACCCGATTATAGCTCTTTGGAAAAACTCAATGTTTGACGAACTTACATTTTTTGACGGCGTTATAACTATGCAGGCATTTTGTACGGCATTGTTTTTCAGCGGAGTACTTTTGTCATTATTTTCTGTGGCAGCGTTAATTATAATGTGGCTCAATGACGAAGTGAAAATTGAAAACAAATTGCTGATAACTATAATTTCAGTAACTATATTTGGCAATTACGTTAATTTTTGTCTTAGATATCCGCAGGTTTGCACACAAAATATGCGGTATTGCGTTCCTTTGATTTTTGCGGGAGCGGCAGCTTGCGGAATGTGGCTTGACAGAGCGGGCGGAAATTATGAAAAAATCCGTTTTAAAATTACTTGTATTCTCAAAAAAAACATATTGGCATTCTGCGGATTTTCCGTATTTGTGTATATAGCGTTGGGCTTCTGAAAGAAAATTAATGTTTTTTAGAACATTAACTAAATATTCGGCATAAAATATAAGAGCAATTTATATTTAAAATTTTTTTACAAAATGATATGTTTGTTGAAGTTACACTATTGACTTATTGAAAAGTTTGGTATATAATTACACCTGTGAACGACAGCAACGGCGCTGTGGACGTGAAAAGTCCTCGGCGCTGTTTTTCGTTTTGTTATGCGATTTGTTCTTTAATGATTTGGAGGAGAATTATTTATGATTAACGTACCGGAACTGTTCGGAAGCCTTGTTTTTGATGAAAGGACTATGAAAGAAAGACTTCCAAAGCAAACCTACAAGGCTCTTAAGAAGACAATCAAGGACGGCAAGCCTCTTGATATTAATGTTGCAAATATCGTTGCAAACGCAATGAAAGACTGGGCGGTAGAAAACGGCTGTACTCACTATACGCACTGGTTTCAGCCTATGACGGGAGTTACTGCCGAAAAGCACGACAGCTTCATTAATCCCAACGATGACGGAACAGTAATTATGGAGTTCAGCGGTAAAGAGCTTATTAAAGGCGAACCCGATGCGTCAAGTTTTCCATCGGGCGGAATACGAGCAACCTTTGAGGCAAGAGGATATACCACATGGGACCCGACGTCTTACGCGTTTATCAAAGACGGTTCTCTTTGCATTCCCACCGCATTCTGTTCTTATACGGGCGATGTTCTTGACAAGAAAACCCCTCTTCTGCGTTCCATGGAGGCAATCAGCAATGAGGCAGTAAGAATTTTAAGACTGTTTGGCGATAAAGAAACAACTCGCGTTATTACGACAGTCGGACCCGAACAGGAATATTTTCTCATTGACAAAGCAATGTTTGATTCAAGAAAAGACTTGACATATACAGGCAGAACGCTTTACGGAGCAAGAGCTCCGAAAGGTCAGGAACTGGAAGACCATTACTTCGGAAAAATTAAAGACAAAGTTTCTGCATTTATGAAAGATTTAGACGAAGAATTGTGGAAACTCGGCATTTATGCAAAAACAAAGCATAACGAGGTTGCTCCGGCTCAACATGAGCTTGCTCCGATTTTTACAACAACTAACTTGGCAACAGACCATAACCAGCTTACAATGGAAATGATGAAAAGAATTGCCAATCGTCACGGTATGGAGTGCCTGCTTCATGAAAAGCCCTTTGCAGGCGTTAACGGCAGCGGTAAGCATAACAACTGGTCAATCAGCACAAACGACGGAAGAAATCTTTTGAATCCCGGAAAAGACCCGTTTAACAATCACGAGTTTTTGCTGTTCTTAGTCGCAGTTATCAAGGCGGTTGACGAATATCAAGATTTGCTTAGAATTTCTGCGGCGTCTGCGGGCAATGACCATCGTCTGGGAGCTAACGAAGCTCCTCCGGCTATCGTTTCAATGTTTATCGGCACTGATTTGGAAGCAGTTCTGGAAGCCCTTGTAAACGGTCAAAATTATAATTCCGATTCCGACCAAAAAGTACTTACGGGCGTTGAAGTTTTGGCAGACTTTAAGAAAGATACGACAGACCGCAACCGTACTTCGCCGTTTGCTTTTACAGGCAATAAATTTGAGTTCCGTATGTTAGGCTCTAACGATAACATTTCATGTCCTAATATCATGCTTAACACAATGGTAGCGGAAGAATTGGCTCAGTTTGCCGACGAATTGGAAAAAGCCGAGAATTTTGACGAAGCAGTCGTTGAGATTATCAGAAGAACTTACCTTGAGCATAAGAGAATAGTATTTAACGGCAATAACTATGCTCCCGAATGGGTTGACGAGGCTGCAAAAAGAGGCTTGATGAATCTCAGAACTACTCCTGCCGCTCTTGCTCATTACATTGACGAGAAAAACGTATCGCTTTTCAAGAAGCATAAGATTTACAGCGAATCGGAACTTAATGCTCGTTACGAAATTCTTCTTGAGAACTATTCAAAAGTTATAAATATTGAAGCTTTGACAATGATTGATATGGCAAGAAAAGATATTATTCCGGCTGTGTCTAAATTTGTAAAAGAACTTGTTGACACTGCTATTGCCAAAAAGGCTCTTTCCGCTGAAATTACTGCCGAGCTTGAAGTAGAGCTTGCGTCAAAGCTTTCAAAACTCCAGCTTTGTTTCTCTAACAGAATTGATAAGCTTGACGCACTTCTCTTGAAAACGGCTGATATTACCGATAAACAGAAATTAGCTGACTTTTATGCTGACGAAGTCTTTCCGGCTATGCAGGAGGCAAGAGTTGTCGCTGATGAAATGGAAATGTCAATGGACGCTAATGCTTGGCCGTATGCGTCTTACGGACAAATGCTTTACAGCGTAAAATAATATTTTTTAAATAAAAACTCGAAAACCCGACAGTTTGTATTTTGGCACTGTCGGGTTTAAATTTTTTATTACTCTTTTTCAAAAAGAGTATATATTCTTTTTTCGCAGTCGGTGGGAGAGTATAAAAATTCTTCTATTCTGTCTTCGTTGTAAAAATATTTTATAGGAGATGTGTTTTTTGCTTTTTCAAATGTGTCAATTACAATCAGTTTAATTTTCATTTTTGATGGAATAATGTTTTTTATGTAAACACTAACTTCCATACCTGTTGTTAATCCCTCGTGAAGTTCGGCAAGACCCGCAAGGTTTGGGGTCAATTCAATAAATGCTCCGTAATTTTCCACGCTTCGCACAATGCCGGAAACTGTTTCTCCTATTTCGAAAAGCGAGGCGTTTTGTTCCCATGTGCCGAGCAATTCTTTGTGAGAAAGGCATATTCTGCCGTTATCGCTGCTTTTTACGACGGCTTTTATATCCGTACCTATTGAAAAACGCTGCTTGGGGTGTTCTATTCTTGATACCGATATGGAATCAATGGGCAGAAGAGATACAATGCCGCAGCCGATATCGGCAAATGCTCCAAAAGGTTCCAAATGCGTAATTTTTGCGTTGACAATATCGCCCGGTATTAAATTCAATATATAATTATTCATACAGCGTTCCTGAGCCATGCGGCGTGAAAGCATGACGACAGGGCTGCCGTTTTCATCAAAGCTTATTTCTGTAATCATAAAGCAGGTGGGACGGTTTACTCTTGATATAATAGCAATATCTCGAGTTTTTCCCTCTTTTATGCCTATTGCTCCCTCTTCTCGGAGAATAATGCCCTTAATTCCGTATAAGTCAAGAATAAGATTGTGCGAACAGTCGCATACTTTAACAACAGCCTCTAAAATTTTGCCCTCGTGCATTGCGTCCGTAATTGCAGAAATGCTTTTTAGACAGCGTTCGTTTTCATATGTTCCAATTAAAGTTCCTTCAGGAAAAAATTGTGTCATTTTCAGGCTTCCCTTCCGAAATACAAAGCATTTTCTGAGAAAAAACGCTTTGTATTTGATAAAATTCATCTGTGAATTTATATGCGGAGCGAATGTGTAAATATGACAAAAAAATAAACTGCTATTTTTATAAAATGGATTGCGTTTTTTGGAATTTTATGATAGAATAGCATATGTCATAAGGGGAGGATATACGGGAATGAGAAAACAACGATTTTTGGAAGTAGGGCAGATTGTCAATACTCATGGCTTGAAAGGCGAAATGCGTGTAGACCCTTGGTGCGACGAGCCTGATTTTCTCTGTCAGTTTGACGAGCTGTATTTGAAAAACGGCGAAAAGCTTGAAATAACAAAGTCGAGAGTTCACAAAAATGTCGTTATTCTTAAAGCCAAGGGAATAGATTCAATAGAGCAGGCGGACGCCATGAGAAGAACGGTTCTTTATATTGACCGAGAAGATATCAAACTTGGCGACGAAGTATTTTTTGTGCAGGATATTATCGGGTGCGAAGTGGTTGATATTGATACGGGTCAATCATACGGAAAAGTAACCGACGTATTAAAAACAGGGGCAAATGACGTCTATCAGATTACAGATGAAAACGGAAAAGATTATTTAATTCCTGTAATTGACGATGTAGTTATTCGTACCGATATTGACAGCGGAGTAATTGAAATTCGTCAAATGAAAGGGCTGTTTGACGATGAGGATTGATATTATTACTCTGTTTCCCGAAATGTGCGAAGCCGTAATGAGCGAAAGCATTATAGGACGCGCGAGAAAAAGCGGAGCTATTGAAGTAAATTGTCATCAGCTTCGAGATTATGCTTTTGACAAACATCGCCGTGTGGACGACGCTCCGTATGGCGGCGGTATGGGAATGGTGATGATGGCTGAGCCTATTGCTCTTTGTTTTGAAGATATTTGCCGAAAAGTTGAGGCTCGTCCTCATTTTATATATATGTCGCCGCAGGGAAAGACTTTGACGCAAGACAAATTGAAACAATTAGCCGAATACCAAAACGTATGTCTGCTGTGCGGTCATTATGAGGGCGTTGACGAAAGACTGATAGAAGAGTACGTTGACGAGGAAATTTCCATAGGAGATTATGTTCTTACGGGCGGAGAACTGCCGGCTTTGGTTTTGGCTGATTCTTTGTCAAGAATGATTCCCGGAGTGCTGTCCGACGACGAATGCTTTGAACAGGAAAGTCATTATAACGGTCTGCTTGAGTATCCGCAGTATACTCGTCCGAGCGTATGGCGAGGAAAAGAAGTGCCGCCCGTTTTAATGAGCGGTCATCACAAAAATATTGAAAATTTCCGCAGAGAACAGTCTTTAGTCAGAACAGCTCAAAAACGTCCGGAATTGCTTGAAAAGTCCGATTTATCGCAGGAAGAAAGGCTTGCTTTGAAGAATAGATTTTTTGGAAAGTAAAAACAAACATGTGTTTTTTATGAAAAATACACAAAGAAAAAATTTTAAATTTAGCGTGAATCGTTCATCAATCCAAACTTAAAAATAACTGTTGACGATATCCGTTAATGTGATATAATAGTAATAAAGAATAAACTTAAGGATTCATTTTCTTAATATTTTATATGGAGAGAGGGTTACTTAAAATGTGTGTTAAGGAAGTTTTAGTAGAAAATCAGGTTGGACTTCATGCTCGCCCCGCAACGTTTTTCATTCAGAAAGCTAACGAGTACAAGGCTTCTATTTGGGTGGAAAAAGAAGAAAGACGTGTAAATGCGAAGAGCCTTTTGGGTGTGCTTTCACTTGGTATTGTAGGCGGTACTACTATCAAAATCATGGCTGACGGTGCGGATGAAGAAGAGGCTGTGACAAGCTTGGTTGATCTCGTTAAGTCAGGTTTCGCTTCCTAATTTTTATTTGATCAACGTCAACATAAGCATCGGCTTTAAGTCGGTGCTTTTTCAATTTTTAATGTTAACAATTCAAGTAAAGGCGAAGCCTGCTAAAGTTTTTTGTCCAACTTTTTTTCAAAAAAGTTGGCGGGTCAAGGGCGGAGCCCTTGTGGGTTATTAAGGGCAAAGCCCTTAACAATATATTACTCTAAAAAAATCTAAAAGGAAAAACATATTATGAATATTGTAATTGTCGGTCTTGGTATTATCGGAGGTTCTTTGGCAAAGGCCTTTGCAAAATATACAAACCACCATATCATAGGAATTAACAGAAGTGAAATTACCGTACAGCAAGCTTTGAATGACGGAGCTATTCATGAAATAGGAAAATTGGATAGCCTCGGAAAAGCCGATGTTGTGTATATGTGTACATACCCGGAGCATATTGTATCATTTGTGGAAAATAACGCCGGTTATTTCAGAAAGAATTGTATTATTACCGATGTCTGCGGCATAAAGAAGAATATATGCGGACGATTGACGGATATTTGCGAAAAAAACGGATTGCAGTATGTGGGTTCTCACCCAATGGCAGGAAAAGAACAATCCTCTTATGCCGCGTCTGAGGCGGAATTATTTCAAAATGCAAGTTATATAATTGTTCCGTGTAAGGCAAAGGAATATTCCGTACAAGCATTAGCGTCTTTGGCTAAGGAAATTGGTTTTTCAACTATAAGAATTACAACGCCTGCGGAGCATGACAGAATGATTGCGTTTACATCTCAGCTGCCACATGTGCTTGCCTGCGCGTATGTTATGAGTCCATGCTGTAAGAATCATAACGGATTTTCAGCGGGCAGCTACCGTGACGTTTCAAGAGTGGCAAATATTAACGAAACATTATGGACGGATTTGTTTTTGAGCAATCAAGAGCCGCTGTCAGAAGAAATCTCAATTTTGATTCAAAATCTTACCGCAATTAAAAATGCTGTCGACGGGAATAAAGCCGAAGAGTTAAAAGAGCTTTTAAAACAGAGCCGTCTTGTAAAGCAGGGATTGTGCGAATGATTTTTAATATTATATTATAATTTATAATTTTTGTGTAAAGGACAGAAACTATATGTCTGATGTTACAGTAAAACCGTCGCAGTTAAACGGCACAGTGAATATTCCGCCGTCAAAAAGCGATGTTCACAGAGCGATTATATGCGCAGCTTTGGCAAAGGGTATAAGTACGGTATCGCCCGTTGCCTATTCGGAAGATATTTTGGCAACGATTGATTGTATAAAAGCCTTGGGGGCAAAAGTATATTCAAACGGCGATAAAATTACTATTGACTCAACAAAATTATTTGAGCCTGAAAGCGCAGTGATGAACTGTCGCGAATCGGGTTCAACAGTAAGATTTTTTATTCCCGTTGCGGCGGCAGGCGGTATAAACGCCGTATTTAACGGCAAGGGAAGACTTCCTCAGCGTCCTTTAAATGTGTATTCGGAGCTGCTCCCAAAGCATGGTATAGAATGTAAAACCGAGGGCGGACTGCCTTTTGAAATCACGGGACAATTAACCGCAGGACGCTATAACGTACCGGGAAATATAAGTTCTCAGTTTATTACAGGATTGCTTTTTGCGTTGCCTCTGCTTGACGGCGACAGCGTTATACATTTAACTTCTCCGCTTGAATCAAAGGGCTATATAGACATGACTATTTCCGTTCAAAGAAGTTTCGGCGTTGACATACAGACTGTCGGAAACGATTATATTGTCAAAGGCAGTCAAAAGTATAAGTCTTGCGATTATATTACAGAGGGCGATTGGTCACAAGCTGCGTTTTTTCTTGCGGCGGGAGCAATAGGCGGAAATGTTACGGTACAAGGCGTAAAAAGAAACAGCTTTCAAGGAGATAAAGAGATTGTAAAGCTTATGGAGCGTTTTGGAGCAGACGTAAAACAAACTGACGACAGCGTAAGCTGTTGTTTCAACAAGCTTAAAGGAATTGAAATTGACGCCGCTCAAATTCCCGACCTTGTGCCGATACTTGCCGTATGCGGTGCTTTTGCGGAGGGAACGACAATAATTTACAATGCTCAAAGAGTTCGGCTGAAAGAAAGCGACCGGCTTATGGCAATTTCAGACTGCTTAAACAGCTGCGGAGCAAATGTTGCCGAAACAGACGACGGATTGTTAATAAACGGCGTACCATTTATTGACGGCGGAAGTGTAAAAGGATACAATGACCATAGAATAGTTATGTCAATGGCGATTGCAGCGTTAAGGAGCAGAGAAAATATTGTCATTTCAGATAGAGAAAGCATTTCCAAATCATATGGGAATTTTTTTGAAGATTACCGTATTATAGGCGGATTGTGCGAGTAATATATTGTTAAGGGCTTTCCAACTTTTTTGAAAAAAGTTGGACAAAAAACTTTAACAGGCTTCGCCTTTCTTTTAAGTTGTTGACAGTGAATTTTTAATAGAGAGAAGTGTTTTTATGGGGTCTGTTTTTGGAAATAAAGTAAAAATTTCAATTTTCGGAGAAAGTCATGGAACGGCGATAGGCGTTGTAATTGACGGACTGCCCAGCGGCGAAGCTATAGACCTTGAGGAAGTTTATCGTCAAATGGCGAGAAGAGCGCCGGGCAATGATAAAACTGCTACGCCTCGCAAAGAACCCGATAAACCTGAAATTTTATCGGGGTTGCTGAATGGCTGTACCACGGGAGCTCCTTTGGCGGCAGTTATTTATAATACAAACACTCGTTCGGGTGATTATGGAAATATTATGACCTCTCCTCGTCCCGGACATTCCGATTATACGGCGTATGTTCGTTACGGCGGTTTCAACGATGTTCGGGGCGGCGGTCATTTTTCGGGAAGACTGACGGCAAATATGGTTTTTGCCGGGGCGGTTGTTCGTCAAATCCTGAAAAGAAAGGGAATCGAAATTGCCGCTCATATATATTCAATCGGAAATGTGTGCGACAAAGCGTTTGAGCCTACCGGAATTTCTCGTGAATTAATCGAGCGTTTAAACGGAGAAAAATTCGCTTTGGTTGACCCCGATAAAGAAGAATCCATGAGAGAGGAAGTTGAATCTGCAAGAAATGCAGGGGACAGTATAGGCGGTATTGTAGAGTGCATTGTTCAAGGAATGCCCGTTGGAATTGGAGAACCGATGTTTGGCGGCGTAGAAAATATTATTTCTGCCGCAGTGTTCGGCGTTCCTGCCGTAAAGGGAATAGAATTTGGTTCGGGATTTGCCGGCTCGCATACTACGGGCTTAAATAACAACGACGAATTCTACTACGATGAAAACGGATTTGTGAAAACAAAAACTAATAATCACGGCGGAGCGTTGGGCGGTATTACAAGCGGTATGCCGATTTTGTTCAGAGCGGCAGTCAAACCTACTCCGTCTGTTTCGGCTGAGCAAAAGACCGTTGATTTGGCAGCCAAAAGTAATACTGTGCTTGCGGTCAAAGGCAGACATGACCCCTGCATCGTGCCTCGCGCGGTTTCGGTAATTGAAGCGGCGGCGGCAATAGCCGTTATCAATATGATTTAAATATTTTAAATATGGGTGAGAAAATGGAACTCAAAGATATAAGAACAGAAATAGACAGTATAGACAGACAAATAGTAGAACTATTTAAAAAAAGAATGAATTGCTCCGCAGAAGTTGCCAAATGTAAAATGCAGTCTGATTCTCCCGTGCTGAGCAGCGGAAGAGAAGAGCAAGTTTTGGCAAATGTGGAAATGTTAGGCGGAGAATATGGAAAATATACTCGTTTGCTGTATGGGAGCATGATGGAGCTTTCAAGAGATTTGCAGTATACGATAATCAACGGCGACAGCGATTTGAAAAAAATTATACTTTCTGCCGAAAGCGAGCTTGACAAACAGTCGGACAAATGGAGAGTGGCTTGTTTAGGCGGAGCAGGTTCTAATTCTCATCTTGCGGCTCAGAAATTTTTCCAGAATGCTCATGTTGAGCTTGAAAAAAACTTTGATAAGGTTTTTGAATCTGTAGAAAGCGATTACTGCGATTTTGGCGTGCTGCCGGTTGAAAATAGTTCGGCAGGCTCAGTGTCGCGTGTTTATGACTTAATTTTAAAATACAGATATTATATTGTCGGAGAAATTGATTTGCCGATTGAACATTGTCTTTGCGGAATACCGCAGACGGATATTTCTAATATTGAGTTGGTTGTTTCTCATGAACAAGGGCTGTCGCAGTGTTCTCTTTTTATAAGCGAAAACGGATACGCCAAGAAAAAATGCGGAAGCACATCGGCTGCCGCAAAGACTGTTGCGGAAGAAAAAAGAATCAACTGGGCGGCAATATGCACTAAGGCGGCGGCTGACGAATACGGCTTGAAAGTCCTTGACAAAAATATTCAGAATAATGACAATAATTGCACTCGTTTTATTGTTATTTCAAAAAAAGCTATTATATCAAAAACTGCCGACAAAGTTTCCCTTTGCTTTAGGATTGCTCATCGTCCCGGCTCTCTTTACAATGTGTTAAGCCGATTTGCCACGCATGGTTTTGATTTAACAAAAATTGAGTCAAGACCTATTCCGGACGCAAGTTTTGAATACTTATTCTATCTTGATTTTATTGGGAATGTGCGTGACGAGGATAATTGCAGAATGCTGTGTTCGCTTTCGGACGAATTGCCGGAATTTTCGTTTTTGGGCAATTATTAATATAAAATATAATAAAATATAATCTAACAGGAGAAGCCTGTTAAATTTTTTTGCTCCGCTTTTTTCAAAAAGCAGAAGGCAGGTGGTGATGTTGATATGAATAACAAAGTTCTTCTTGTTTCGAAATTTTCAGCGGCAGTAAATGCTCTGAAAGCCTTATTGGAAGAAAATGCTTGCGAAGTGGAAATCGTAGTCAGCGATACGGTTAGTGCGGCGGCGTATGCTGACGATACCATATACGATATTGTTGTCATTAATTCTCCGATTGACGACGGCGACGGAGTTGATTTGGCTGTTAAAATCAGCAAAGATACTATTTGCGGCGTTGTTTTGCTTGTAAGTTCGGAAAAGTCGGGATTTATTGCAAAAAAAGTGATTGACTACGGCGTAATAGTAGTTGCTAAGCCAATAAACAAGATGTTGTTTCGACAGTCTTTGGGAGTTGTCATGGCTGCAAAAAAAAGATATGTGGGACTGCGTAACGAAAACGAACGCCTTAAGTCGAGTATTGAAGAAACAAAAATTGTCAACAGAGCGAAATTTTTATTAATGCAGTATCTTTCTCTAAGTGAGGAAAGAGCTCATAAGTATATCGAAAAACAGGCAATGGATATGCGAATTTCAAAATTGGAGGCAGCGCGTCAAATTTTAAAAACATACGTTTCTCACGAATTTTGATAATATTTTAAACTGTAACGTTTTGAGTTAGGGGGTATGTAATTCGTTACATACCGCAAAACAAGATAAATCAGAAATATCAA
>CACWIU010000021.1 GCA_902761025.1 uncultured Ruminococcus sp.
TATCGTCAATCCCTTTAAACATCAGACAGCCGCAGCCGTTTGAAACGAAAATTTTATTGTTCGCAACATCAAAAGCACCTTGCGGAGTATCGGGGGATTCGGTGGGGGTGTCTGCGGTTTGGACAATTTCCGTGCCGGTATCATTAAAGGAGTTTATAAACGGCTTATAATACTTAACAAACAGGAAAACTAACGCAGCAATAACAATAATTATTGCCGTGACTGCCAAAGCACCTATAAAGCCGCTTCCGTTAGACTTTTTTTTAAAGCCTGAGGCTTTGTGCCGTCTTCTGCCGTAGCCCGCCGTGCGGTGTTCGTATCCTCTGTGGGAGTAGTTGCTCATATCACCATTCCTTTCAGGTTGTATAGACTGATAATATTTCAGATATTGTTATTAAAATTGTCTGCTTACATAAGTATAATATAAAATTCGACTTAATACAATAAGAAAAGTGTAAATGTTTATTTTTTTTCATATAAAATCAGTGATAAAAAATCACTTTCACAAACAGGTTTTGACCTATTTGCGAAAGTGATTGATAAAAATATCATCAATCCAACCGAACCGAATCAATTTCGGTATATACGGCTCCGTGTTTGCCAAAGTCGGAACGCATAAGAGATATACGCTGTACAGTCATGCTTTCTTTTTTAACTGTAATGGTTGAAAAATCTTGTTGACCTTGAGCGTGCCGCAGGAGTGTGATGTGAGGGTTAAAATTTTTCTTGTCAAAAGGAATGTCTGAATCGGCAAGGGCATAACGCAGCTTTTTTGCGTATGAATCGAGTTCGGGAGTACGCTCCATACCTGCCCAAATCAAGTTCCCGAAATTACCGAGATATCCCGAAAGGCTGATGTCGAATTGTTTGCATTGTATTTTTTCCATGGCGTTTATTACATCGTCGGGATTTTGATATTCGCCTATGAAAGCTAATGTCAAATGCAAATTTTCAACAGAACTGTAACGGCCTTTAAAATTGAGTGTTCGGAGAGCGTTTTGTATGTTTGTAAGTTCGTCAATTATGTTTTGTTCAAATTTGACGGCAATAAATAATCTCATAATGTCACCGTTTAATTTTCCGAATAATTAAGTTCTTTGAGCATATATGACAGGTTGTCGTATAAACCCCAGCCGAAATCTTTAACGAGAGTGACAACGGCTTTTAAGCGAGGATAATATTTGCCGTACAACTCGTCCGAGTTCGCCTTGTTAAGAGCTTTAATGACAGTTTCGAACATGCTTTCCATGCTATTATAAAAAGAATCGTTAATATCGCCGTAAGCGTCGGTGAACTCTCCGCAGCATTCAACGTAATAGACTTGAAGTTCTATAATAGAATTGATGTTTTTGCTTGTTTTTTTAAAGTCGGAGATTGCTTTTTTTGCTGTTGAAAGAGAAAGTCTGCCCATACCGCGAGTTGGGAAAAATTGATTTCTGATTTTCTTTTTAGTTTCTTCAAAGAGTTCGGCTTCGTAAGAGGAATCGTCAAATTCCATACAAATAAAATTAGAGGCTTCGGAGCTTGATTTGTAAAGACGGCAGACTAAGTCTACCATTTCATCTTGATTTAAAGCGAGAAGATGTTTTTTTAATTGTGTTAATGTCATTTTTTTAGGCATAATGATAATCTCCCTATTAATAATGATGTTATTTTTTTGATAAGCCGTCGTATGTAGCTTGAACAATTTCCCCGAGCAGTTCTTTGTTATCGACATCTTCGACAAAATACATTGGTTTTGCTCCGTTGTAGGGAAGTTGTTCGGGCATATTATACTTTTTATTGGAAAGAGTTCTTTTTAGCAGAAGTCTGTTGTCATATATTCCGCCGAACAGGATTCCGCTATAGTATAAAAGAAACTCGCCCATCATTGGTTTACACTTGATGTTTTCCAATAAAGACAGCTGTTCCAATATAAAATCCTTGTAATTTTTTGATGTTGCCATTATGTTTTTCCTTTGCTGATGTCAATACTTTAATAAAGATTATACATAAAAGAGAAAAAAAGTCAATAATTTAAAAAAATGGATTTGTAAAGATAAAATTTATTTTCAAGACAGTATGAAAAAATAAAAAATACTGATTTTTTTAAAAAATTTAAATTTTTTTATAGTGTATTTTGAGATTTGTGAATATTGTGTGACTTTAATTTTGTAACTAATTCACAGTTAATTGCTTGGCTTATAGTGTGGTTTGCACAGCGTTTTTTTTATTTCGCATAATCTTCTAAATTCATTGGTAATAATATACAAAAAAATAGTTTTTTATTTTACACAACAAAAATAAAAAATATAAAAAAAAGTGTTGACTTATTTTTGGATTTGTTGTATTATGAATATGCAATCAAAACACAGGTCCGGTCATAAACCTGTGGAAAGAAAATTTTAAAAAGAAAGAGGTAATGAATTATGACAATGATGCAGAAGATCCAGGCAAAGAAGTCCAAGAAAGGTTTTACACTCGTTGAGCTTGTAATCGTTATTGCAATCCTCGCAATCTTGGCAGCAATCGCAATCCCGGTAATCACAACAACAATCAACTCTTCGAAGCTCTCCACAATGAAGTCCGACAAGGCTACACTTGATATGCTCCTCAAGGAAGCAATCAACACATCTAAGGCTTCTATCTACACAACAAAGTACAACAACAAGTCTTTCCAGGATGCAAATGGCGTTAAGGTTGAAGACGTTCTTCTCGAGAACAACATCACAAAGCCTGCAGGCGGTTGGGCAGATTTCTTCACAAGAAAGATCGGCAGCGAAACATACAAGATGATGTGGACACTTGAGAACGGTGCTTTCAAACTCTACGTTACTGACGGTCAGTCAAAGCCTATCGACACTAAGGATGCTCAAGCTTTGACAGGTGCTAAGCTTCTTGCTGAAACTGAGAACATTAAGTCTTTCAGTGCTGAGAGTGCTAATAGCGGTTCTAACCCCTAATAGTTGATGAGTGCTGACCAATTCGATTGGTAAAATTAAATAGCTAACGGCAAGCCGGGCGGTGTCGTCCGGCTTGTTTTTTGTGTTGTAATGATTAAAAGTAAAAGGCGGTGTATTTGTGGAAAGAATAAAAATTGTGATTCCTGACAGTAAAACAGTGGCTGACAGCACAGTGAATTTAAAATGTTTCCAAGAACTTGGAGATGTTGTTGAATATGAATTGAGCAATGCGGAAAATCTGCCGGAAAGAGTTCAAAATGCGGACATTATTCTTTGCAATAAAGCTCCAATGAATCAGAAGACCTTGCAAACGGCTGAAAACTTAAAATATATCGGATTGTTTGCAACAGGTTACAACAATGTCGATTTGGAATATACCCGAAGCCGCGGCATAACCGTGTGCAATGCGGCAAACTATTCAACAGATGCAGTGGCTCAGCATACATTTGCGTTAATCTTGAATCATTGCTCAAAGATTTCCGAATATAATTCATTTGTGCAGAGTGGCGGCTGGATAGAATCAGATGTTTTTTCTCCGTTTGTTTATCCGACGCATGAGCTTTCAGGCAAGACTCTCGGCATTGTCGGGTTTGGAACAATCGGAAGAGCTGTGGCAAAAATTGCGTTAGCGTTTAATATGAATGTGCTGTTTTATTCGAGAACTCTTAAAAGCGATACTTTCGGAGCAAAACAGACTGATTTAATAACTCTTGTAAGGCAAAGCGATTTTGTAACAGCCCATTGTCCGCTTAATAATGACAGCAGTAAAATGTTTAACGACAGATTATTTGCCGAATTTAAAAAAGGTTCGGTGTTTATAAATACATCTCGGGGCGGTGTGGTTGATGAGCTTGCTTTGAAAAAAGCTCTTGAAACAGGAAGACTTTCGGCTGCGGCAGTAGATGTTATTGATACAGAACCTATGAAACCCGACTGTCCGCTTTTGGGTTTGCAAAATCTTACTGTTACTCCTCATGTTGCTTGGGCGGCAGCCGAAACAAGGGAGCGTTTAATTTCCGTTGCTTACAATAATCTTTCGGCTTTTTTGTCGGGAAAACCTTGTAACGTGGTAAACTGATACTTTTTTACATAAAAATAACAATAAACTTCATAATGGTTACAGTTGTTACAAAATACAACAAATATTGTTAACTGTGCTTCTTGATTTGTATAAAACTACCAATAAATTTTTTTGAATTTTTACGTTTGGTCAATGGGAATTTTGATTTAAATGTGGTATAATACTTACAGAAATAATAGCGAAAGCTGAAAGAAGTTGATTGTGATGTATTATGTTGGTATAGATTTGGGCGGTACAAATATAGTTGCCGGTGTTGTGGACGAAAATTTTAAAATCATCGCCAAGGCAGACTGCAAAACTGCCGTACCTCGTCCCGAGAGTGAAATCTGCGATTCAATGGCTTCCGTTACTATGCAGGCTCTTGCTAAAGCCGAAGTTTCGTTGGAAGATGTAGAGTGGGTTGGTATCGGAGTTCCCGGTGCGGTTGACCCGGATATGGGTATCATTGAATATTCCGCAAACTTTGGTTTCCATAACTGGAAAGTAGTTAAGATGATGGAAGAGCGTCTTGGTAAAAGGGTGCTTATTGAAAACGATGCAAATGCCGCGGCTTACGGCGAGTATCTTGCCGGTGCGGCAAAGGGCAGTGCAAATGCGGTTGCTATTACGCTTGGTACAGGCGTAGGCGGCGGAATTATTATAGACGGTAAAATTTACAGCGGCTCAAATAAAGCGGGTGCAGAGCTTGGTCATATGGTTATCGTACATAACGGCAGACACTGCAACTGCGGAAGAAATGGCTGTTGGGAGGCTTATGCGTCCGCTACAGGCTTGATTAATCTTACAAAAGAGGCAATAGAAAAAGAAAATCCGCTCCAGTCGTTTATGTTGAAGTCTGTAAACGGCGATGTTTCCAAAGTAAACGGCATTACGGCGTTTAACGCTATGCGTGAGGGCGACAAAGTTGGTACGGCTGTTGTGAAAGAGTATATAGGTTACCTTGCGACGGGTATCGTCAATGTTATAAATATTTTTCAGCCTGATGTGCTCTGCATTGGCGGCGGTATCAGCAAAGAGGGAGATAATCTCATCGAGCCTTTGATGAAAATTGTGGAAAAAGAACGTTATACTAAACACAATGACAAGCAGACTAAGGTTTGCGTTGCTAAGCTTGGCAACGATGCCGGCGTTATCGGAGCGGCTCTTCTTGGAAATTTGTCTTTGAATTAAATAATACTTAATTATTGGCTTGCATTACTGCTCGGCTCTTTAAGAAAAATTAGTAATGTAATGGTGATGATTGTTTAATACGCCTGCGGAACGCACCACACAATAAGACTTTTTGTCTTTTGTTTCGCAGGTGTTATTATATATGTGATAATTTCGTGAAAGTTTGTCCTTTTGGTTGACATTCACTGTTAACTATTATATAATGATTGTAGATACATTGGGGAATTGTATCTTGTGCTGCAAAAGCTCAAGCGGGGAATCGTTATTTGAAAAGGGGGCATACATATGTTGAAGAATCTTAGAAAAAGAGGAAAATCCCAAAAAGCGTTTACGTTGGTGGAACTTGTTGTTGTTATTGCTATCTTGAGTATTCTTGCCGCAATCGCTGTTCCTGTTATTACCAGCTCGATGAACAGTGCAAGAATTTCAACAATGAAGTCAAATCGTGCTACGGTTGATATGCTCTTGAAAGAAGCTGTCAATACATCAAAAGTAAGTCTGACTACCGTTAAGTACAACAATAAACGAGTATCAGAGGCAACTGTAGAGGACGTGCTCAAAGAAAACAATATCAGTCTTGATGTTATGAAAGTTCATAAAATCGGCAACGTTCAGTACGCTATAAAGTGGGTAAGCACGCAGGAAGGCGCTGTTCTTGAGTCCGGCACAAGCGTGCAGGCATATGACATTACTAAAAAAATAGCAGATATAGGAAATTAAAACGGATTGGGATTTTTCCCGATCTTTTTTTGCCAACTTTTTTGAAAAAAGTTGGACAAAAAACTTTAATAGGTTTCGCCCTGCTCTTAATCTTTGGAAAAATTTTCAAAATATTTATGAATTTAGTATTTATTTTACATTTATGTACTTTACATTTTAGTTGTATTGTGCTAAAATAAAAACTGGTATCAATTAGGTTTAATGGCTTTTTCGATTTTAGCCCCGATGATATTAATATTTTAAAAAATGCCCTTTGACGATTATAACTAACGGGTGTTAATTTTTAAAAAATTTAAAATGGAGGAATTTTTAAATGGCAAGAAAAATGAAAACCATGGATGGCAACAACGCTGCCGCTCACGTTTCTTATGCGTTTACGGACGTTGCGGCAATCTATCCTATCACTCCTTCTTCCGTTATGGCTGACGAAACCGACAAGTACTCAGCAGGCGGCAGAAAAAATTTATTCGGCAGAGAAGTTCAGGTAACTGAAATGCAGTCCGAGGGCGGTGCAGCAGGCGCGGTTCACGGCTCTCTTTCGGCAGGCGCTTTGACAACAACATATACGGCTTCTCAGGGCTTGCTCCTTATGATTCCTAATATGTACAAAATGGCAGGCGAGCTGCTCCCGAGCGTTATCCACGTTTCGGCGCGCGCTTTGACAAGCCACGCTCTTTCAATTTTCGGTGACCATTCCGATATTTATGCTTGCCGTCAGACAGGTTATGCAATGCTTTGTTCCAACAATCCGCAGGAAATTATGGATTTGGCAGCAGTTGCTCACCTTTCTGCAATCAAGGGCAGAGTTCCGTTCATGCACTTCTTTGACGGTTTCCGCACATCTCATGAAATTCAGAAAATTGAAGTATGGGATTATGAAGACCTTGCCGACATGCTTGACTGGGACGCTGTAGACGCATTCCGCCGCCGTTCGCTCAACCCTGAGCACCCTGTTATCAGAGGTACAGCTCAGAATGACGATATCTTCTTCCAGGCAAGAGAAGCTTGCAACAAATACTATGACGAAGTTGTTAACGTTGTAGTTGATTATATGAACAAGGTTAACGAGAAAGTCGGCACAGACTACAAGCCGTTTAACTATTACGGCGCTCCCGACGCAGAACAGGTTATCGTTGCAATGGGTTCCGTATGCGACTGCGCAGAGGAAGTTGTTGATTATCTTAACGCAGCAGGCGAAAAAGTCGGACTTTTGAAAGTAAGACTTTACAGACCGTTCGTTGCAAGCTATCTTCTCAGCGAACTGCCGAAGACAGTTAAGTCTATTTCCGTTCTCGACAGAACAAAAGAACCCGGTTCTATCGGCGAGCCGCTTTATCTTGATGTTCTTGCAGCTATCAACGGCTCTGACTTCGCAGGCGTTAATGTTTACACAGGCCGTTATGGTCTTGGCTCAAAGGATACAACTCCGGGCGATATCGTTGCAGTTTACCGCAATATGCAGAGTGAAACTCCGAAAAGACGCTTTACAATCGGTATCGTTGACGATGTTACAAACCTTTCTCTTGAAGTTTCCGAGAATCCCGACACAACGCCTCAAGGCACACATTCATGTAAGTTCTGGGGTCTTGGCGCAGACGGTACTGTTGGCGCAAACAAGAACTCTATCAAAATTATCGGCGACCATACGGACATGTACGCTCAGGGCTATTTTGCATATGACTCAAAGAAGTCGGGCGGCTTGACAGTATCTCATCTTCGTTTCGGTGACAAGCCGATTAAATCAACTTATTACATCAGCAAGGCTGACTTCGTAGCTTGTCATAACCCGTCTTATGTAGATAAGTACGACATTGTGGACGACCTTAAAGACGGCGGTTCGTTCCTGCTTAACTGCCCGTGGAGCGGCGAGGAGCTTGAGCAGAGATTGCCCGGCAAGATGAAGCGTCTTATTGCTGAAAAGAATATTAACTTCTATACAATCGACGGTATTGCTATCGGTAAAGAAATCGGACTTGGCGGACGCATTAATACAATTCTACAGTCTGCATTCTTCAAGATTGCCGATATTATCCCCGCTGAGCAGGCTAAGCAGTACATGAAAGACGCTGCTACAAAGTCCTACTCAAAGAAAGGTCAGGCTATCGTTGACATGAACCATGCGGCTATCGAGCGCGGCATGACTGACCTCAAGAAAATTGACGTTCCGGCAGAGTGGGCAAATGCAGAGGATAACACAGCTGCTCATGTTGCAACAGGCGACAGAAAAGACGTTGTTGACTATGTAAACAATATCCTTATGCCGGTTAACGCTTATAAGGGTAATAAACTTCCCGTTTCCACATTCCTTGCTCACGTAGACGGCACAGCTCCTCAGGGTTCTGCCGCATACGAGAAGAGAGGCATTGCAGTTGACGTTCCCGAGTGGAATCCCGAAAGCTGTATCCAGTGTTCGTTCTGTTCTTATGTTTGTCCGCACGCAGTTATCCGTCCCGTTGCTATGACGGACGAAGAGCTTGCAAATGCTCCCGAGGGTACAAAGAGCGCTAAGATGACAGGCATGCCGGGTATGAACTTTGTTATGACAGTTTCTACTCTTGACTGTACGGGCTGCGGCTCCTGCGCTCAGGTATGTCCGGGCAAGAAGGGCGAGAAAGCTCTCGTAATGAAGTCAATAGATTCTCAGATGCCGGCGCAGCAGGTATTTGATTACGGCTTCAAGCTTGACGAGAAACCCGAAGTTATCGCTAAGTTCAAGGAAACAACCGTTAAGGGCAGCCAGTTCAAGCAGCCGTTGCTTGAGTTCTCCGGCGCATGCGCAGGCTGCGGCGAAACACCTTATGCAAAGCTTGTAACACAGCTCTTTGGCGACAGAATGTTTATTGCTAACGCAACAGGCTGTTCTTCAATTTGGGGCGGCAGCGCTCCGGCAACTCCGTACACCGTAAATAAGAAGGGCTTCGGTCCGGCATGGCATAACTCCTTGTTTGAGGATAACGCAGAGTTCGGTTACGGTATGGCGCTTGGTCAAAAGGCTATCAGAGCAAGACTTGCAGCTAACGTAAAGAGCATTATGGAAATGGTTGACAAAGAAGACGTTAAGGCTGTTTGTAAGGATTACCTCGACACATTGGACGATTCGGCAGCAAGCAGAAAGGCAGCAGACGCATTAATCGAGAAGTTCGAGAGCATTAAGGACTGCGACTGCGAGGCAGGCAAGCTTGTAAGAGAAACATTGGCAGATAAAGACGAGCTGGCTAAGAAGTCCATGTGGATTTTCGGCGGCGACGGCTGGGCATATGATATCGGCTTTGGCGGACTTGACCATGTTATCGCTTCCGGCGAGAATGTAAATATTCTTGTATTCGACACAGAAGTTTACTCCAACACAGGCGGACAGGCATCAAAGGCAACTCCTGTTGGTTCCGTAGCTCAGTTTGCAGCAGCTGGTAAGGCTCAGAAGAAGAAGGATTTGGCAGCAATCGCAATGTCTTATGGTTATGTATACGTTGCTCAGGTAGCAATGGGAGCAAACTACAACCAGTGCATTAAAGCAATGGTAGAGGCAGAAAGCTACAACGGTCCGTCAATCGTTATTTGCTATGCTCCTTGTATCAACCATGGTATTAAGGGCGGCATGGGCATTTCTCAGATTGAGGAGAAGAAAGCTGTAGAAGCAGGTTACTGGCATATGTTCCGCTTTGACCCGCGTCTTGCAGACGAAGGCAAGAATCCGTTCCAGCTTGACAGCAAAGCTCCGACAGCGTCTTATCGTGACTTTATCATGGGCGAAGTTCGTTACAATGCTTTGAAGAGAGCATTCCCGGAGAGAGCAGAGCAGCTCTTTGATAAGGCTGAGAAGTTTGCAGAAGCTAAGTTCGAGCATTTGGAGAAGTTGGCTCAGACTGACTGATTTTGACATATTAATTAAACCTGATTATTAATAAAAACCGCTCAATGTCCGTAAAAAGACATCTGAGCGGTTTTTTTAAAAGTTTTTGCCTCGCTTTTTTCAAAAAGCGGGCGGGTTGTTAAGGGAAAAGCGTTTAACAATATATTCTTTCTCAAAAAATTTTGGGAAAGAATTTTTAAGAATCAGCCGAAAAGTTGTACTCTCTTTTTTCCGCGGTCATAGACGATTGTAAACTTCCCCTTTGCGAAAAGGTACTGAACAAATATTCCTATGGCTAACACAATTAAAGCAAATATTAAGGGCAGCCAATCGACAAATTCAAGCATTGAATCTAAAACTATCAGGCTTGTTTTCGGGTCGTTCGGGTCAACATAGGCGGTTATTTTCTCTCCGATTATCTTATCCGACGTATAACCTAATTCTTCGGCTTTTGTCAGTGACAATAACTGTTCGATTGTATAGCTTTTTCCCTTGTACTCATATGTATATGTAATTTTTTGACGATGTTTTTTTGGAGGTTTTGTGCCTCTGACGGGCAATGAAAAATCAACTCCAGTTGTTTCTATTTGTTTTGTTTCATTTATAACAGCCTCTGCTTCAACGTATGTTTTTATGTGCTTTGAATTGTATGAGTAAACCATTATATAAGGCAAAGTTTGACCTAAAACTATATATAAACACATCAAGACAAAAATTATAACGCCTGAAAACAGCGGCATGCCGTCTGCGGCTTTTGAGGGGCGAGATGTATTCATTGCTCTGTGTAATTGAGTTTCATATGGTATTGCAGGGCGTTTGCTCTGATTATTTGATTGGTAAGTATTTGATTGATAAGAATTTGACCTGTTGACATTTGCGGAATTGTTTTGCCGAACATTTTTGTTTTCTATTGTGTGTTGATACTCTCTTTCAACAGCTCCCTCTCTCACACGCTTCCGCATTGATAAAGCTTCGTTATATGATAAGGGGTGATACTCGTTTGAGCTGCTTTCGTTTTCGGCGGGCTTGGGCGAATCGTAAGAATTAGAAGAATTAGGATTGGTTGAATTATTGCTTCCGTAAAAAAAATCAAAATCGTTGTCCATAATAATATCACTCCTCAATTTTTTTGAAAAATACAAACAAAAAATCAACGGATTTGCAGATGATTTATTGTAATTATATCATAACAATTTTTTAATTGCAATAAAGAGAATGAAGTTTACGGCAAATAATTATATCGCTTTTTAAAAAATTAATAAAAATTGTGATTTATTTATTGATTTTTTTGCAAAATTGAGTTATAATAACAATGTTAATTGATAACATTGTTAAGTGTCAATTTAAAAAATTTAAAATTTAATTAAGTAATATGTGTCCTTTGTGTGAATTTGGGGTATGATATTATGGATACGGACGATAAACGGTTAGAGTTTTTGAATATTATTCATTTTTTGGCGCAGTTTAATTTTTCGGCTGTACTTTCTTGTACGTCCCAAGCCGAGTTTTTAGTTATGTCTGCGGTCAAAAATTCTGAAAATCTTAGGGACAGCGAAGTTTACGGCATTTCTCAAATTGCCGAAAGTTTGCACGTGTCTTCTCCCGCTGTTTCCAGAACTATTACGGCTCTCGAAAATAAAGGCTATGTCGAGAGATATGTTGATAAATTCAGGAGAAGAAGTACTCTTGTCAGACTTACGCCCTTAGGCGAAGAAGTTTTGTCCGGCGAGCGTGAAAGTCTGCTCAGAATGGTTGGTCACGTTGCCGAAAGAATGGGCGAGGAAAAAATTGAACAGTTCCTTAGCCTTTCAAACGAACTGCTTTTTAATATTCAGCAGGAAATAAAAGTTAACAACATTTGACTAAATTGGGCGATATGCTTGCATTATATCCGATTTAGTTGTATACTGTATGTAGATTTCCAAAAGAAAAGGATGTGTTGCGCATGGCAGACGGAATCAGATTTATTGAAAAAAATTATAAGCATACATTGCCCGATATCAAAAGGTATGCCGAACTTTGTATGGAAAATACAAAGTTTGACCCCGAACTATATTATAAATATAATGTCAAGAGGGGTTTGCGTGACCTCGACGGCAAGGGCGTACTTACGGGCTTAACCGAAATTTCCGAAATAAGACAAAATAAAATTGTGGACGGAAAAGCAGTGCCGTGTGACGGAAAACTCTTTTACAGGGGTTATAATGTGGAGCATATTATAGCCGGTTTTCCGGAAGATTCAAACTTTGGATTTGAGGAAGTAACATACTTGCTGTTGTTTGGCAATTTGCCGACAAAAGAACAGCTTGATGATTTTAAGGAGATTTTGGCTGCGCACCGCGCATTGCCAGATACTTTCGTAAGAGATGTCATTATGAAAGCTCCAAATTCCGATATGATGAATGCGTTGACAAAAAGTGTACTCACTTTGCATTCATATGACAACAGGGCAAACGATATTTCCATTGAAAATGTTTTGCGTCAGTCTTTGCAGCTTATTGCGGAGTTTCCGATGATTGCGGTGTATGCGTATCATGCTTATAATTATGCGAACGGTCACAGTCTGTTTGTTCACAATCCCGACCCGACAAAATCGACTGCCGAAAATATTCTCATGATGCTGCGTCCCGACAGAAAATATACGGAACTTGAAGCCAAGGTTCTCGATATTGCCCTTGTTCTTCATGCGGAGCATGGCGGCGGCAACAACTCTACTTTTACAACGCACGTTGTGACAAGTTCGGGAACCGATACATATTCTGCTATTGCTGCGGCATTGTGTTCGCTCAAAGGTCCTAAGCACGGCGGAGCTAATGTCAAAGTCTGCGGAATGTTTGAGGAAATGAAAAAAGTTGTCAAAGACTGGACAGACGAAGAAGAAGTCACAGCTTATTTGGAGAAAATTCTGCATAAAGAAGCTTTTGACCGCTCGGGTCTTATTTACGGAATGGGTCATGCCGTTTATTCCATTTCCGACCCGCGCGCGAGAGTTTTCAGCGGATTTGTAAAACAGCTTGCTCAGGAAAAAGACAAGATGCAGGAATATGCTTTGTACGAAAATGTCCGCAAGCTTGCTCCGATTGTGATAGGCAGAGAACGCAATATTTATAAGGGCGTAAGCGCTAATATCGACTTTTACAGCGGATTTGTTTATTCTATGCTTGGATTGCCGCTTGAATTGTATACTCCGCTGTTTGCAATAGCAAGAATTTCCGGTTGGAGCGCTCACCGCATAGAAGAACTTATAAATGCCGGAAAAATTATCCGTCCCGCTTATATGAGCATTGCAAAAGAGCGAGAGTATATTCCAATGAAACTGAGATAATTGCGAGGTGTGATAATGCAGTTTTTGTTGCAGCTCAAAAGAAAGTATGACAAATTGACCGAGGGAAAGTATGGTTTCGATACGCTCAGCCGTGATATGATGATTTTGTGGGTCATTATAGGTTTTTTAAACAGATTTATAAGAAGCCGCATAGTGGAGTTTGCGGCTTTGGTACTGCCTGTGTTGGCTTTGCTCAGAGTGTTTTCCGAAGCAGTCTATAAACGGAGCAACGAGAACAGAAAGTATCTTGAAATCAGGGAAAAAGTATTTCAGTTTGTTAAAATTCACTTTATGATGATTAAAGAATCAAAAACTCATCGTTACTATAAGTGCAAAAATTGCAGTTCATATATAAGGGTGAAACGCAAAAAGGGCGAGCATTATGTTGACTGCCCAAAATGCGGCAAAGAAATAAAGGTCAAAATTCGGTGAGCAAAAAGGAGCGGTTTTAGCCGTTCCTTTCACTTTCTTTTCACAAAGTGAGCAGTGAATATGGAAACTCTGTACATAACATGTAAGTGAATATTGTAATGATTAACAAATTTAAAGATAAATTGTACTAATTTCAATACACTATGTTGACAATTCGCCATTGATGATGTATGATTAAGATATATATGACAATCATTTAAACTATGTTGATTGAGTACGGATTAATCAAAATTACGGTGTATTATTGAGAAAAGAGGGAAATTTTATGAAAAAGCTTATTAGTGTTTTATTAGCTGCGGCAACGATGATTGCAGCTGTTACCTGCGGTGCGGTGACTGCGGACGCTGCTACAATCAGGGGTGATGTGAACGGTGACAACAAAATCTCTCTCAGAGATGCAACTATGGTGCAAAAAATTAATGCGGGGTTAATCACGCCTACATCTGCTCAGAGTTACTCGGCTGACTTTAATGCCAACGACAGTGTGGAACTTGTAGACGCTCTTTTGATTCAGAAGTATGTTTGCTACGATAAAGAAACGCTTAATATCTATTCGCCGAACAGAGAGCAAAGAATAATTTTCTTGGAGGCTGTCAATGCGGATCGCATTGCTCTCGGTTATGACCCCATAGAGTACAGCGACGCAATGCTTGAAGCCGGCAACATAAGGGCTCAGGAATATTTGATGAATGAAGACCATATGCGTCCCAATGGCAGGTCGTTCGATTCAATTATTACCGAGTGCAACTTGCCCACAAATCCTAACTTTACGATTTTGGAAAAAACTGCGTATGATTCTATTAAAGGCAAGACTTTCTATAACAATATGAAAAGTGATAATACCAAGGTATACAAAGCAATGATGACTGCTGAGTGCCGTGTTGTATGCGTAGGTTCGATACCGTCTACGACTTCGTCAAGGTCGGCAACATGGGCAATAGTTATTGCATAAGCAAGGCGTATTTAATTTAATTGGGAGACGGATTTCCGTCTCCTGTTTTTTTGGGAAATAAAAGGGGTAATTTTTTATGAATAACGATATAATTTACGATTCGCATGAAAAAGAAGTTTCGCCTGTTTTTATCAGCGGTAAATGCGGAGAAAATTTAGAATATTCTCTTCATAAAAACGGGAATTTATATATATACGGCTCGGGAGCAATGGACAATTATTACTATGACCACAGTCATGATTACGACTATGAGCTTTACTGCGATGACGAAGATTTTTATCTTGACGATTATCTTCCTCCTTTTAATTTTTATAAGACAAGCATTAAGCAAGTTGTTATTGAAAAAGGCGTGACAAGTATCGGCGACCTGAGTTTTGAGGATTGCTGGGAATTGGAAAATATATCTATACCCAACAGTGTAACAATTATCGGAGAATATGCTTTTTATGAGTGTTACAAACTGAAAAGCGTAATCATTCCAAGCAGTGTGCAGACGATTGGCAGATATTCGTTTGAAAAATGTCGAGAACTTCAAAGCGTCACAATACGGAACGGCGTAAAATTTATCCAATCAAGTGCTTTTTCAAGATGTGAGGCTCTGAAAGACATAACAATACCCGACAGCGTAACAATAATTGATGACAACGCTTTTATGTGCTGTAAGAATCTGACAAATGTCACTTTGCCTGCAAACATAAAGAAAATCAACTTGAATATTTTTTGGGGCTGTGATAAACTGACAAGTATTACAGTACCCGAAAGTGTTGAGAGCATAGAAAACTTCTTTTGGTTTGACATCAAACTTTGCGAAATAAAAGGTTATAGAGGTTCTTACGCAGAGAAGTTTGCCAATGAAAAACTTTTGGATTTTATATCATTGGGAAATGTTAAAATTTACAGTTCCCACGAGCAGGAAAAATCAGCCGTTGTTCAAAGCGGTAAGTGCGGAGAGAACGTAGAGTATTCGCTTTATGAAAACGGCAATCTTTATATTTACGGTTCGGGAGAAATGGAAAAATATTACTATGACTTCAGGCGTTCTTTCGACTGCTTTGGCATTGACGAAGATTTTTTAGTTCAAGATTATCTTTCTCCTTTTAAATCAGACGAACGAATAATACAAGCTGTTATTGAAACGGGTGTGACAAGTATAGGAGATTTAGCGTTTGAAGACTGCGACAAATTGGAAATCATAGTTATACCCAAAAGTGTGGCAAGTATTTCAGACATGGCTTTTAAAGGCTATTATGTTAACCATTTTCCGGTTATAAAGGGCTTTAAAGGCTCTTTCGCTGAAAAATATGCCGAAGAACGACATATTAAATTTATTTCACTCGATAAGGAGCAGTTTTCATAATGAAAAATAATAAAATTTGCGCATCGCATAAGCAGGAAACTTCGCCTGTGATTGAAAAAGGCAAATGCGGAGAAAACGCCGAATATTCTTTGCATAAAAACGGCAGTATTTATATATACGGTTCGGGCGCAACGTATGATTATGATGAGAAACATGGGCATCACGATGAGAGATTATCTCGCTTTAAAGAGAAAATTAAATACGCTGTTGTTGAGTACGGCATAACTGAGATAGGAGAGGAATTTTTTGAGGACTGTAATTCATTGATAAAAGTTGAACTGCCGGATACTTTGACAAGCATAGGGTATTGCGCTTTTGCCGAGTGCGAGGAACTTAGGACTATCAAACTGCCTGACAGCTTAAAAAGCATATGCAGGCTTTGCTTCGGCGCGTGCAAAGCTTTGAAGTCCATTAATCTGCCTGACAATGTAGTATTGGAAAACGGAGTGTTTTACGACTGTGAATCACTTGTCCATATAACTGTAAGCGATGCTAATGTAAACTTGGTGGTTGAAGACGATGTTTTGCTTAATAAAGAGCGAACGGAGCTGATATGGTGTTCTCATTTAAAAAAAGGCAGATATATAATACCGGACGGGGTAACGCATATTAGTGACTTTGCTTTTGACAGCTGTGATAAATTAACCGAGATTTTAATACCGGACAGCGTAAAAAATATCGGAATGGGCGCGTTTAATTATTGCGCAGACTTGAAAAGTTTAACTTTGCCTGACAGTGTGACGAGCATAGGATACTTTGCCTTTTCACAATGTGTAGTTATGGAAAGCGTAACTTTGCCGAAAAATTTGACGTGTATTGAAAAAGAAACTTTTAGACGCTGCCTATCACTGAAAAGCATAACAATTCCCGACAGCGTAGTTTCTATATACGACGAAGCTTTTAAGTTTTGCGAAGAATTAACCGATGTTACGCTTTCACGAAATTTGCAGGACGTTGCTTCAGATACTTTTGAAGCCTGTGACAAGATTTCAACCGTAAGAGGTTACAGGAATAGTTATGGAAAAATATTTCCCGAAAGAGTTATTGGAAAATACAAACGAGGTGTTGATAAACCTCACAATATGGAAACTTCGCCAATTATAAAAAGCGGCGAATGCGGAAACTATTTGGAATATACTCTCCATGAGAACGGCACAGTGTACATTTTCGGTTTTGGAGAAATGTTTGATTATAATATGTGGAATAATGTTTCTCCTTTTACACAAGAAAACGATAAAATCAAGCGAGTTATTATTGAGGAAGGCGTAGAAACTATCGGAGTGTGGGCGTTTGCTGTTTGTTCGGAACTGATGAGCGTTACAATTCCGAAAAGCGTATATGATATCCGAAGCGGAGCTTTTGACGAGTGCGACAGTTTTTTAAACGGAGAAGGCATTATCATAGGCTTTGAGGGGCCATATACAGAAAAATATTCTTACTATAACAAAATAAATTTTATCAAAAATTAAAGGAGAAGTGTTTTATAATGAAAAACAATATATTATATAATTCTCATGAGGAAGAGATTTCTAATGTTGTACAAAGCGGCAAATGCGGAGAGAATGCAGAATTTTCCCTGCATAAAGACGGTACTCTTTATATTTTCGGTTCAGGCAATATGTTTAACTATAATGTTTGGAATAGTATTTCTCCTTTTACAATTAATAAAAATGAAATTAAACAAGTTGTAATTGAAGACGGAGTAACAAGCATAGGGGTTTGGGCATTTGCTCTTTGTTCTGAGATGACAAGCATTACAATACCCGAATGTTTGGAAGACATAAGGAGCGGAGCTTTTGATGACTGCGATAAGCTTTCCGTTATAAAAGGCTTCAAAGACTCTTACGCTGAAAAATTTGCCGAGATAATGGGACTTAAATTCGAGGTTATTTCAAAAACAGACATTCCTGCCGAACTGAAAAAAACTAAAATTATTTACAAGGGCGAATGTGGAGAAAGCATAACATACTCTCTTGACGAAGACGGAACTCTTAATTTATGCGGTTCGGGGGAAACATTTAATTATGAATACAGCGAAAAGGGTCGCTCTCCGTTTAAAGGGCTTGACAAAATAAAGCAAGTAGTTATTGAAGACGGCATAACATACATTGGCAAACTTCTTTTTAACACATGCACAGAGTTAAAAAGCGTAAGTATTCCCGAAAGTGTGTTGGTTATAGGCGAGGGGGCTTTTAGCAACTGCACAAAATTAACGGATATCAAATTGCCTGACAGTCTGACAGGTATAAACGGATTTGCTTTTTTTTACTGTACGGGATTAAAAAGTATCACTTTGCCCAACAGCTTAACAAGCATACACAGAGGCGTATTTTTCAACTGTACAAATTTGAAGGATATCAAGATTCCCGACAGTGTAAAAGTTATCAAGAGTAAGGCGTTTTCCGGGTGTTGGGAATTGAAAAGTATAACAATACCTAAAAGCGTAACAAAAATAGAAAGCGAAGCCTTTGAAGGTTGTGACAGTCTTTCGGCAATAAACGGTTACAAAGGTTCTTATGCCGAAGAGTATGCCGAAAAAAATAAAATCAAATTTATCGCAATT
>CACWIU010000022.1 GCA_902761025.1 uncultured Ruminococcus sp.
TTGGGGTTCGTCCAGCGCCTCCGGAACGGAGCGCCCTCCGGAGCCGGTTCGGGTTCGAGTTTTTCGGGGTATTCGCAGAACGTATTCCACTGTTTGGATGTGTTTTTATCAGCAAAGTAAACAAGTCCGCTTGTGCAAAGAGTGCATACCTCGGGTACGCCCAGTCTTTCCGTGATTTTGGCGAACAGTTCTTTATCCTCTACTGCTTGACAGGGATAAAGCAGCTCCGGACGGTTGTCATCGTTGTCGGCAGTATATTTGAGTATAACTTCAATGCCTTTTTCTTCCCAATAATCAAGTTCTGTTTCCGGAGTTTCCTGATTGTCCGAGTAATATTTTGTTTTCAGCCAATTATGATAAGCTCCAAAGTGTATGGATTTTAACAGCTTACCTGAGCGGTCACGTATTTCTATGCGATAAGCTCCTTCTTTTGAAACAATTACTCTTTCTACAATTCTGGATTCGTTAAAAACTTTCCATTTTAATATAGTATCTTCGTGAAGAGAGTAATTATATCTGAATATTCCGTTTTCGTTTCTTACTATAAATTTATCTTTTTGAGGGCTTTTTTTAGATTCATAGTATTTTTTTCTGACATTGGTCAGTATATCGTTATAAGGGCTGCCCTTGTCAAATCTTTCGTAAAATACGCCGTAATAATTAACGGCATTTTTCTTAAAATAAGTTAAATCACCGGGCATATTCAGTCCCCTTTCTTTTCTGTAATTTGTACAATGAAAAAACATTGCATACGTATTAATTATATGTTAATATTGTCCGCATTTCAAGAGTTTTTGTTAATACTGCCGTAATTGTAACTATTTTGTAATATTTGGTCGAATTGCAGATTTAAATAAAAGTCATAGCCCTGCTTTTCGGAAAAAGCAGGGCAAAAATGTTAGCTGTTATCTGTTAAAAATTCTGATACGCTGTCGGCAAGACTTTTTGCAATGTTGGAAATATTTTCACGAATCCACTCGGCTTCTGCCGGGTTGTCATGAAAACCTACTTCTATTAAAACGGCAGGAGCTTTTGTTTTAGTGATTTCGGCTAATTCCGTAGTGGGAACAGTACGCACGGCGTTTGGGTTAGGATAAAATTTTTTATAATTTTTAGCTATGATTTCGGCAGCCTTTTTTCCTTGTTCGCTGTAAGGATAGTAATAAATTTCAGCTCCCATGGTACGTCCCGCATATTCTCCGCCGCCTGCGTTGCTGTGAATTGCAAGGTGGAGATTACGATTAGTACTGTTTGACTGCCTTATTATGCCGCTGAGGGTGTCATCAGGGCTGTTTCTTTCAATAGAAATGCCTTTTTCCGAGAGCAGAGGGACAAGCTCATCGGCAATTAAATTCATGTAATATTCTTCGTTGCCGCCGCCCGAAAAGCGGTTAAATTCCTGTACGGACGGACTAATAAAAACATTGGACAAATTGCTCAGCTCCATTTCTCAATAATATTGTTAATTTCGCAGTTATGCGGACGAATAAGCCTTTTTAATTCAAACAATGAATCAATATTTCCTTTTTGCAGGTGATTTATGCCGCCGGTACATGTCAGTGCGGCTGAAAATCCCATTTCTTTAACTAATTCTTGAGTGGATTTATTATAAATGCCAAACGGATATGCGATAAATTGACATGTTACGCCCGTATTTTCCGATATAATATTTTGAGCGGCTGTTAAATCTTTTCTTATTCGGTCTTTATAAACATATGTGTCTTCATTTGCAAGCTGTCCTATTCCGTTATGAGTTCCGTCGCAGGTATGTAAATTATACGAATGATTTCCTAATTCGACTAAGCCCGAATCAGCCATTTCTTTAAGCTGCTGCCATGTGCAGTGCGAATAGTATTCGCTTATTTCTCCGTTGTTACTGTAAAGTTCGCTGAAATAAGCAATCGGAGCAAGAGATATTTTTGCATTGTATTTTTTTATCAAAGGATACGCATAAAGATAATTATTATAATATCCGTCGTCAAAAGTAAGGGCAACGGATTTTTTCGGAATATCTTTGTTTCCTTTTACAAAATTAATTATATCAGAAATAAGCACAAACGAATAATTGTTCTGTTTAAAATATATTATGTCGTTTTCAAATTCAGCCGAAGAAATGACGTAGTCGCCTTGTATGCTTTGCGCATCGGAAACAGCATGATACATTATAATTGGTATATCAATACAATCTGTATTTGCTATATCGGCATTTGCGGCAATATCTGAATTTATGTTTAAATGCAGTGCGGAAATACAAATTAACCCTGTCATTAATAAGCAAATTAAAATAGGTAAGAATTGCAGCTTGATTGTTTTGAACATTTTAACAGCTCACCTCTTTTTTGATTATATGCAGTAAATTTCCAAAAATGTTAAAGTTGGATTAATTTCTGAAAAAATTGTTACAAATTCTAATAATAACTTGCAATTATTGCTGTAAATATTTATAATAAATAGATAGTGCATAATTAATAAAATTTTGACGCAAGACGGAAAAATTTATTGTAGTAGCATGGTAATACTTTACTTGACTAATACGGTAAAGTATGCTATAATTGGATTTGTAAAAAAAACAAAGATTGGTGGGATTGTTATGAACAGCATTATCGGATTCGCTAATGAAGAAATGGCGGTAATGAGTTTAAGTAATCTGTATAGACAGTATGGCTTTAAACAGTTCAAAATGAGTAAGTTTGAAGAATATGACCTCTATGCGAAAAATAAAGATTTTTTGCTGAGCAGTAATGTTATTACATTTACCGATACAAACGGAAAGCTTATGGCTTTGAAGCCCGACGTTACTCTTTCCATTGTTAAGGGCTTTAACGATTCTTTGCATGAGCCGCAGAAAGTTTATTACAGCGAGAATGTTTACCGTGTGGATAAAGGCACTCACCAGTTTAAAGAAATTATGCAGGTTGGGCTGGAATGTCTTGGCGATATAGATACCTACGCTGTAAGCGAAGTGATTTTACTTGCTAAAAAAAGCCTTGCGGCTATCAGCGAGAGAAATATTCTCGATATTTCTCATATGGGTTTTATTACGGGCATACTTGAAAACACATCGCTTTCAGACAAGCAGAAGAAAAAAATTATTGCTTGTATCAGAGAAAAAAACACGTTGGCAATATCAAACTGCTGTTCCGAATTTGGAGTAGATGAAAAAACGGCGAATTGTTTAAAAGTGCTTACGGGAATTTACGGCTCTTTCCCAAAATGCGTTGAAAAAATTAAAGAAATAAGCTTTAACGAAACAATGGATTCAGCTGTGGCAGAGTTGGAAAGCATTTATGCCTTTTTGGAGCAAAACGGCTGTTCCAACGGAGTTAATCTTGATTTCTCGATTGTTAATGATTTGAATTATTATAACGGCGTAATTTTTCAAGGCTTTATAGACGGTGTGCCGAGCTGTGTCCTTACAGGCGGACGTTACGATAATCTTATCCATAAATTAGGCAAAAAGTCGGGAGCGATAGGCTTTGCGGTATATCTTGACTTGTTGTCAAGGTTAATGATCGATGACAGTGACTATGATGTAGATGTGCTTTTGATTTATGATGACAGTGTTGAACTTGCTAAACTGGCTGATACAGTTAAGGACATTACGGACAGCGGCAGAAGCGTTAAAGCCCAAAAGTTTAACAACGGAAATATTAAATACAGACAGCTTATGAAGTTTGTGAATGGGGAGGCTGAAGTTCTTGAAACAAATGATTAACGTAGCACTTCCAAAAGGAAGATTGGGAGAAAAAGTGCTTGCAATTTTTGAGGCGTGCGGATATGAATGCCCCTCGATTCATGAGGCTAACAGAAAATTGATTTTTGAAAATCAAGAGGCAGGCGTAAGATATTTTTGGGTGAAGCCGTCCGATGTGCCCATATATGTAGAGCGTGGAGCAGCGGATATCGGAGTTGCGGGAAAAGACATTTTGTTGGAATACTCTCCGGATTTATACGAGCTGTACGATTTGGACATAGGCAAATGCCGCATGTGCGTTGCCGCTTGCCGCGGGTTCCGTGACAACACAGAAAGAACTTTGCGTGTAGCTACAAAATTCCCTAATATTGCAAAGACTTTTTACTCTAAGCAGGGCAGAGATATTGACATAATAAAACTCAACGGTTCTATTGAAATAGCTCCTATTTTAAAAATGTCCGACGTTATTGTTGACATAGTGGAAACAGGAACGACTTTGCTTGAAAATAATCTCGAACCTATTGAAACTATTGTTCCTATCAGTGCAAGACTTGTTGCAAATAAAGTAAGCTATAAGTTCAAAAACAAGGAAATTGTTCGTTTGACTCAAAGTATAAAAAAATACTGCGAAGATAATAAATAGAAAAATATAAAAATGGAAAGGATATAATCATGATAAAAATTTACGATACCGAGAGTATTTCTGTTTCCAAAATACTGAGAAGAGAGCAAATCTCAACCGGTGTTGAAGAAATCGTTGCGGAGGTTATTTCAAATGTCCGCAAAAACGGAGATTCGGCTCTTAAAGAATATACTAAAAAATTCGATAAGGCAGACCTTGCTTCCCTTGAGGTCACAGAGGAAGAAATTGAAACTGCTTTTTCGGAAGTAGACTGTAAGTTCCTTGAAATTATAAAAAAAGCTAAGGAAAATATTTATGCTTTTCACAAACGTCAAGTCCGCAACAGCTTTGTAATAAGCGAGAATGACGGAATTGTGCTTGGTCAAAAAGTGCTGCCGCTCAGACGCGTTGGACTTTATGTTCCGGGCGGCACGGCAAGTTATCCGTCGTCTGTGCTGATGAATTGTATTCCGGCAAAAATTGCAGGAGTAGAGGAAATTGTAATGACCACTCCGCCTCGTGCAGACGGTACTGTTAATCCCGTTATTTTGGCAGCTGCAAAAATTGCCGGAGTGGGAAAAATTTATAAAGTTGGCGGTTCTCAGGCGATTGCGGCTTTGGCATACGGTACGGAAAGCATTAAGCCTGTTGACAAAATAGTGGGTCCCGGCAATGCCTTTGTTGCCGAAGCTAAAAAACAGGTTTACGGCTTAGTTGATATTGATATGATTGCGGGTCCGAGTGAAATTCTTGTAATTGCGGACGGTACTTGCAAGCCTGATTATGTAGCCGCTGACCTTTTATCGCAAGCCGAACATGATAAAATGGCAAGCGCCGTATTGGTTACTGACAGCAAAGAGCTTGCTTATGCCGTTCAAACGCAAATCGAAGAACAGCTTAAAGTTCTTCCTCGTGAAGAGATTGCGAGAACTTCCATAGATAACAACGGTAAAATTATTATTACCGAGAGTATTCAAAAGGCTGTCGATATCGCAAACGAAATTGCTCCCGAACACTTGGAAATATGCGTTGACAATCCGTTCGATTACCTTGATAAAGTGAAAAATGCCGGTTCGGTGTTCTTGGGAAAGAATTGTCCCGAAGCACTGGGAGATTACTTTGCGGGTCCGAATCACACGCTCCCGACAAGCGGTACCGCAAGATTTTCAAGTCCTCTTTCTGTCGATGACTTTATAAAAAAGACAGCTTTCACTTACTACACGGCAGAAGCTCTCGCAAAAGTAAGCGAAGATATTGCTTACTTTGCAGAAAAAGAGGGTCTTTCGGGACACGCTCGCTCGGCAGTTATAAGAACAAAAAAATAAAAAACTTTCAGTTTCCAAAGCTCGCTTGTTAAGCTCGGCAAGGCTGAATCCATTTTTAAGGGCAAAGCCCTTAAAAATCTGCCGCTTTTTTTCAAAAAGCGGCGGGCAGGCAAAGCCTGCCGGATTCAGCCGCAGTTTTTGTTTGAGTAAATTTTTAAAGAGCCGAAGGGCGAGCTTTTGCTGATATACAAAGGTGTATAAAATGAGCAAATATTTGATAAATCGTTATAAGACATTGGAAGTATACGTTCCGGGAGAACAGCCAAAGGACATGGAGTATGTAAAGCTAAATACTAACGAATCTCCGTTTCCGCCGTCAAAAGGAGTATTGGACAGAATATCATCGGAAGAAGTGTCACGCCTAAATCTTTACCCTGACCCTGAGTGTAAAAAATTAAAACAAAAGCTTGCGGAACTTTATAATTTTAACACTGAAAACATTTTTATTTCAAACGGTTCCGACGAAATACTTTCGTTCTCTTTTATGGCGTTTTGTTCGGAAGAAGTTGGAGCTGTATTTCCAAATATTTCTTACGGATTTTATAAAGTTTACGGTGACTTATACGATGTGGACTATAAGGAAATGCCGTTAAAAAAAGACTTTACCATTGATATAAATGACTATTTGAATGTTGGAAAGACAGTTGTAATCGCCAATCCCAACGCTCCGACAGGACTATCGCTCTCAGTAGATGATATTGAAAAAATAGTAATTTCCAATCCCGAAAACGTAGTGTTGATTGACGAGGCTTATGTGGATTTTGGCGGCAATTCGTGTGTTGAACTTGTAAGAAAATACGACAATCTTTTAGTTGTGCGTACTTATTCAAAATCACGCTCAATGGCAGGGGCGAGATTGGGATATGCGATTGGCTCGAAACAACTGATTGAAGATTTGAACAGAATTAAATATTCGACAAATCCGTATAATATTAATCGTCTTACATTGGCGGCAGGCGAGGCGGCTATAGATGATAATGACTATTATATGTCATGCTGTAATGAGATTGTAAAAATTCGCGAATATTCAAAGAAAAAACTATCGGATTTAGGCTTTGAATATCTTGATTCCGACACTAATTTTATTTTTGCAAAATCATCAATAATCAGGGGTGAGGAATATTATCAGAAGCTTAAACAAAACGGAGTTCTTGTTCGTCATTTTTCAAGTCCTCTTATATCTGATTATGTTAGAATTACGATAGGCACAAAAGAACAAATGGATATGCTGTTTGATATAACAGAAAAAATTTTGCAAGAGGTGAGTTTGTGAGAATAGGTTCAATTAGTCGGGAAACTGCGGAAACAGATATTAATGTTGAAATAGATTTAGACGGCACGGGCGATTCAACGGTTGATACAGGCGTTGGATTTTTTGACCATATGATGACGCTTTTTTCACGTCACGGCAGATTTGACTTGACTTTGAATTGTGACGGAGATACGTATGTTGACGACCACCACTCAGTGGAAGATATAGGAATATGTCTTGGCAAAGCTTTTTCCGAAGCGTTGGGCGAAATGAGGGGTATAAATCGTTACGGTCATATTATATTGCCTATGGACGAAACGTTAATTATGTGTGCTGTAGATATTTCCGGAAGAGCTTGCTTGTGTTTTGATGTTAATTTTCCGACTGATAAAATCGGAACATTTGATACTGAATTAGTAGAGGAATTTTTTGCGGCATTTGTTCGCAGCAGCAGAGTAACACTTCATATAAAAAAGCTCAGCGGAAAAAATTCTCATCACATTGCCGAGGGAATTTTCAAGGCATTTGCCCGCACTATGAAAACGGCAGTTGCGATTGACGAAGAACTTGGCGATGAAATTCCGTCAACGAAAGGAGTGTTGTAAATGACGGCTATCGTTGATTACGGTGTGGGAAACTTATTTTCTTTGAAAAGCTCGTTTGCCTATATCGGACAGGACGCAGTTGTTACAAGCGATGAGTCTGTAATTCGCAGTGCGGACAGAGTAATTCTTCCCGGAGTGGGAGCGTTTGGCGATGCCGCTAAAAAGTTGTTTGACAGCGGATTAGCTAAAGTATTAACAGAACTTGCGAACGAGGGCAAGCCTATTTTGGGAATATGTCTTGGAATGCAGCTTTTATTTGAGAAAAGCTATGAATACGGCGAGCATAAAGGCTTAGGATTAATAAAAGGAAGTATTAAACCAATCGCAGCCGAAGTATCGTCAGACTATAAAATTCCGCATATAGGTTGGAACGCATTGCAATTCACGGGAAACAAATCTCCTCTTTTCAAGTATATAAAAGAGGGTGACTTTGTGTATTTTGTGCATTCTTATTATGGAGCTGATTGCGACGAGTCCTTGATTGCGACAGCGGAGTATGGAATAAACGTGGCAGCGGCTGTTAATTCGGGCAATGTTTATGGAACTCAGTTTCATCCTGAAAAAAGCGGCGAAGTCGGTATGAAAATTTTAAAGGCTTTTTGTGAGATTTAAAATTCTGAGTGAGAGGATTGAAACAATGAAAATTTTTCCTGCAATAGATTTAATAGACGGCTGTGCGGTCAGACTTTTCAAGGGTGACTACGCTCAAAAGACAGTATACAGCAACAGTCCTGTTGATGTGGCAAAATCCTTTGTAGAGGCCGGGGCAGAGTATATACATATTGTTGACCTTGACGGGGCAAGGGACGGTTCGAATGCCAATATTGAGGTTGTAAGAAGCATAGTTAAAGAAAGCGGTCTTAAAGCGGAAATAGGCGGCGGTATTCGTTCCGCAGAAGCAATCGAAAAATACCTTGATTTAGGCGTTATGCGTGTGATTTTAGGTACGGCGGCAGTTACGGACAGTAAATTTCTTGAATCAGCCGTAACAGCCTACGGCGAGCGAGTTGCCGTAGGCGTTGACATAAAGGACGGAAAAGTTGCCATTAAAGGTTGGACGCAGGTTTCCGAACTTGATTGTTTTGAGTTTTGCCGCCGCTTGGAAAAACTCGGCGTAAAGACTGTAATTTGCACTGATATTTCAAAAGACGGAGTAATGTCGGGAACTAATATTGACCTTTACAAATCTCTTTCGGAACAGTTCAGTATGGATATTGTTGCTTCGGGCGGTGTGTCAAGCATTGAAAATGTCCGCACTTTAGCGGAGATGAATATGTACGGAGCTATTTTGGGAAAAGCACTGTATACAGGGGCGATTGACTTAAAGCAGGCAATTTCCGTTGCGTCGGGGGTGGAAAAATGATTACAAAAAGAATTATTCCCTGTTTGGACGTTAAGGACGGCAGAGTGGTAAAGGGCGTAAATTTTCTCGGATTGGCAGATGTTTCTTCGCCCGTAAAGCTTGCCAAATTTTACAGCGATAACGGAGCGGACGAATTAGTATTTTACGATATAACAGCTTCGGCAGAGGGCAGAGCATTGTTTACCGATATTCTATGCGAAGTAGCAAGCACAATTTTTATTCCGTTGACTGTCGGCGGCGGTATAAATACAGTCGATGACTTTGACAGAGTATTGAAATGCGGAGCGGACAAAGTCAGCGTTAACTCGGGAGCAATTCGCAATCCCGACTTGATTAATGCCGCCGCTCAAAAATACGGCGACCAGTGTGTAGTTTTGTCGGTTGACGCAAAACGAGTTGACGGTACTTTTCATGTGTTTGCAAAAGGCGGACGAGAGGACACGGGAATGGACGCTATCGAGTGGATTAAAAGAGGTCAGTCAATGGGAGCCGGCGAAATTGTTTTAAACAGCATTGATACAGACGGAGTGAAAAACGGTTTTGACTTGGAAATGCTCGGAGCAGTTTGCGAGATTGCGACTGTGCCTGTTATCGCTTCGGGCGGAGCCGGAAGTATCGCTCATTTTACAGAGCTTTTTAAGGCATTGCCAAAAGTTGACGCAGGTTTGGCAGCGTCAATTTTTCACTTTGGCGAAGTCGATATCCGTGACTTGAAAAGCACTTTAACGAAACAGAATATCAATGTTCGCATATAATTAAAAAAATAGGAGCATAAAAGAAATGGTTAATATAGAAGAACTCAAATTTGACGAAAAAGGATTAATTCCTGCCGTTGTTGTAGATGACGAAAGCAAAAAAGTACTTACAGTTGCCTACATGAATAAAGAAAGCCTTGAAATCTCCATGAAAGAGGGCAAAACTTGTTTTTGGTCACGTTCTCGTCAGGAACTTTGGAGAAAAGGCGAAACCTCGGGCAATTATCAGCATATTGTAAAAATTCAGACGGACTGTGACAAAGACGCTCTTACAGTATATGTTAAAAAAGACGGTCCTGCTTGTCACTTGGGAACGGACTCTTGCTTTAATGACGATGTGTATGTAAGCGAAGATTTGCACAGCTTTTCTCTTGAGTCTTTAATGGAAATGCTTGTCGGAAGAAAAGTTGATAAAAAAGAAGGCTCTTACACAACATACTTGTTTGAAAAGGGCATTGACAAAATATTGAAAAAGGTCGGCGAAGAGTGTACGGAAGTTATTATTGCCGCAAAAGCAAATGACAAAAAAGAAACAATTTACGAAGTTGCCGATTTGACTTACCATGTAATGGTTATGATGATTGAAATGGGAATTAGTCTTGAAGATATTCACAAAGAACTTGCGTCGCGTCATGTAATTGACCATAAGGTAAAGCAGGAGAAAATGACATCATGATTGAAGTGCGGCAAAATCTGCACACTCACACAAACTTTTGCGACGGAAAAAATACCGCCGAAGAAATGGTTCTGAGTGCCGTTGAAAAAGGCATGACTTCAATCGGCTTTTCAGGTCATGCTCTAACTCCACATGATACAAGCTATTGTATGAGTGCCGAAAATACCATTCGTTACCGTGATGAATTATTAAGACTGAAAGATAAATACAGCGGAGTTATAAGTATTTATATTGGACTGGAGCAGGATTATTATTCCGTTTCACCGCTCATCAAAACTGAATATTTAATAGGCTCTGTTCATTACGTTTACAAAAACGGCGAGCATATCCCCGTTGACGAAAGCCGAAGTATAGTTGAATCGGCGGTTGACAGACTTTACGGCGGCGATATTTATTCTTTTTTAGAGGATTATTATAAAACAGCGGCAAATATTTACTCTCGAACAAAATGCGATATTGTGGGACACCTTGACTTGCCCGAAAAATTTAATGCTGACGATACGCTCTTTGACAGAAATAACAGCCGTTATGTTTTGGCTTATGAATATGCGGTGAAAGAGCTTATCTCAAATAACTGCATTTTTGAAATAAATACGGGTGCAATGTCCAGAGGCTATACAAAACAGCCGTATCCTCACAGTAATATTTTAAGAAAGATTGCTCAATTAGGCGGAAAAATTACGGTTTCAAGCGATAGTCACGATGTTTCAACGATTGATTACAGCTTGACGGAAATGCTGACGCTGTCAAAAGAATGCGGCTTTACTGAAATGTATCAGTTTGGCAAAAATGGCTTTTACAGTGTTGACATATAAAGTGAAGCTGGTTAACCAATAATATTATTTTTTTTAATAAAGGAGATATTTTTTATGAACGAGAACATTCAGAAATATGTTGATAAGCTTGTAAAATCAGGCGATTTAATGAAACTTATTCAGAATAAACAAGAGGCTGTCAAGTTTATCTCTCAGGAAACTAAGCTTCCGGAAGCTCAGTGCGAAAGCATTTACGATACGGTAGTTGAGAAAGTAAAGGGCGGAGCGGCTGAAAAATTAGGCGGTTTGTTGGGCGATAAATTCAAGCTTCCTTTCTGATATTAGTTTGTAAAAAAGGCTGTTGTCAATCATAAGATTAACAACAGCCTTTTTATTTATAATTTATTAATTTATATTTTAAAAATAATTTCTTTTGCAAGATTTTCTGAAATCGGGGCGGCAAAAATATTTTCGCCAAATTGGACAACATTTCCGATACCTTTTTGAATAACAAAACGGAGCTGTCCGTTTTTTACTTTTTTATCTGTATATAATTTTTTTACGAGAGTTTCTTTATCTATATAATCGGGAATTTTTGTTGGCAAATGGGCTTTTTCAAGCAGGTTTATAACTTTGTTCACTTCTTCTGTTGTCATATATCCCAAATGGAGAGAAAGCTTGACCTCAGCGACAAGACCTATTGCAACGGCTTCTCCATGCAAAAGACGATACTCGCTGACAGTTTCGACTGCCCGTCCCACTGTATGCCCTAAGTTTAATACTTCTCGAAGACCGCTTTCACGCTCATCTTTCATAACAACACTGTACTTAATACGGCAGTTATTTTCGGCGATGTACTCGCATGCGGAACGCTCTCCGCTGTATATTTTTTCTATATTTTGGTCAAGGTATTCGAAGAAATCGCTGTCGGCAAGACAAGCGTGTTTAATTGTTTCAGCCATACCGCTAAAAAGCTGACGAGGTGGAAGAGTTTTCCAACAGTCTATATCAATATAAACCTTTTCCGGCTGATTAAAAATTCCTATAAGATTAGTTGCAAGCGGCGTATCAACGGCAGTTTTTCCGCCTATTGAGGCGTCGGCAGCCGCAAGTAAAGTTGTAGCATAGTTTATAAAAGGCACGCCTCGTCCGTAAGTTCCCGCTATAAATCCGCTCAAATCGGTAACTACGCCGCCGCCGACTGCAATAATACAGCAGTCGCGGCGATATTCTTTTGCAAGCATAGCGTCTTCTATTATTTCCTTAGTCCGGCGAGTTTTGCTTTGTTCTCCTGCCGGAAATGAGAAAACATTTACCGTATACCCTGATTTTTTCAGTTGCTCGGCAATGGGACGGGCATAAAGTTCTTCTACAATGCTGTCGGTAATGACGGCAAATTTTTTGATATTGCCTGCAAGACCGCTTTTTATATCTTCGACAAGTTTTTCGGAAAGTCCGAAACCTATTTCTATTTCGTAGCTGTCGTCAACAACTTTTTTTAGTTCTACATTAAACGTACTCATAAAAACCTCTTTTAATATTAAATTTTACCATATAAATGGAATAAGTCTGTATTTGACTTTTCGTTTATAGTCTAAGTATCCGTCAAGTTCTTTTTCAAGAACAGTTTCTTCGTTTTTTATTCTGCGGATTATTATAACGGGATATGTCAAAAAGATTACAAACGATAACGCCGAACCCAGTACAAGCGGCATTGAAAGAAAAAGTCCTAAAGTAGTCATATACATTGGGTGTCTGACTATTCCGTAAAGACCGTTATCAATAACTTTTTGATTTTCCTGTACTTCTATAGTTCTTGACAAATAAGTGTTTTCCCGCAAAACTTCCGCATACAGAATATACGAAACGGCAAACACAACGGCAGCCGCAATAACAATTCCTTTAGGAATTACAATCCATTTGAAACGAAAGTCCAACCCTGCAATTAAGAACCCCATTATAAACATAATTCCGCTTAAAGCAACAACTTTTTTCTGTTCTGTTTGGGTTTCTTTAGCGTTTAAACGTTTTTTGAGCAAATCGGGATTTTTGAACATCATTATTATTCCGGCTATAAACATGGGAATAAACAAAAGTCCTATGAATAACCATGCGTTTGGATAATGTAATGTGCCTGCCGGTAAAAAAAGCAGCAGCGACACAATTAATATTCCCGAAACGTATTTCCCTATTGCAGTTATAAACAGTTTTTTATCCATTTTCCCACCGCCCGACTTTTCGTATGCTTTATTTTATTATACAGTCATAAAAAAGTGTTGTCAATAAAAAAATGGAACGTCCTAAACGAACGTTCTATTTTTTGTCAATATCTTCAAATATTATGTTATATATCGCAATGCCCGTGTTCATGAGCGGATTCTTTAAACTGTTCTTCGTTATATTCAATGCCGTTTTTATCATAGTAATTTTTAATGGCATTTTTTATTGCCTCTTCGGCAAGAACCGAACAGTGCAGCTTATGGGCAGGCAGTCCGTCAAGAGCTTCCGCAACTGCTTTATTTGTAAGAGTAAGAGCTTGAGAAAGCGGTTTGCCTTTTATCATTTCCGTAGCCATGGAAGATGAGGCTATTGCGGAGCCGCAGCCGAACGTTTCAAATTTTACGTCTTCTATAACATCATTTTTTATTTTTAAATATATTCTCATAATATCGCCGCATTTAGCGTTGCCGACTTCACCAACGCCGTCTGCGTCAGCGATTGTTCCGACATTTCTCGGATTCATAAAATGATCCATAACAACTTCACTGTATAACATAATTTTTCTTTCCCTCCTGCAAATCTCTCCATACAGGCGACATATTTCTAAGGTAATTTACAACATTTTTTACTTCTTGAATAATATAATCTATTTCTTCTTCGGTATTCTCGTCACTGAGCGAAAGTCTTAACGAGCCGTGGGCGATTTCATGAGGTCTGCCTATTGCCAAAAGAACATGACTTGGGTCAAGAGAACCTGATGTGCAGGCTGAACCGGACGAAGCACTGATACCCTTAGCGTCTAAAAGAAGCAAGAGAGATTCTCCTTCGATTCCCTCAAAGCAAATATTGACGTTTCCGGGCAAACGCTGTTCTTTGTCACCGTTAAGAACAGAATGAGGAATAGCCAACAATCCGTCAATCAACTTGTCCCTGAGCGGCACAAGCTTTTGAGATGATTCGGGCAAATCGGAAACAGCCTCTTTCAGTGCCGCCGCCGCCGCAACAATACCGGGAACATTTTCGGTTCCGCCACGCTTGCCCCGTTCCTGACTGCCGCCCTCAATGAGATTAGAAAGATATATGCCTTTTCTAACATAAAGAACCCCTACGCCTTTAGGACCGTGGAACTTATGAGCAGAAATTGAAAGCATATCAACATTATCATTTTTTACATTTACGGGAATATGACCGACTGCCTGCACCGCATCTGTATGAAACGTAACTTTTTTTGCCCGACATATTTCTCCGATTTTAGCAATAGGCTGAATGGTGCCTATTTCATTATTTGCGTACATTACAGTAACAAGACAAGTGTCGGGTCGTATTGCCTGTTCAACTTGTTCGGGATTAACAATACCATTTTCATTTACATCAAGAAGTGTTACTTCAAAACCCTCTTTTTGCAGTTTTTTCAGCGTGTGGAGAACTGCATGGTGTTCAAAAGCTGTGGAAATTATGTGTTTTTTGTTTTTTTTAGCTCCAAATTCGGCAGCGGAACGGATTGCTTGATTGTCCGATTCGCTGCCTCCCGAAGTGAAGTAAATTTCCGCCGGCATACAGCCTAAACATTCCGCAATACTTTCCCTTGCCTTAAAAACAGCCTCGGCAGCTGTCTGACCTATGGAGTAAAGGGAAGAGGGGTTTCCGAAAATCTCTTCCATATACGGCAGCATTGCTTGAATGGCAGTTTTACTCATTTTTGTTGTAGCAGCGTTGTCTGCATAAATTTTCATGGTTTCAAATTTCTCCTTTGATACAGCGGATACATAAAATTGTATCCGCTGCAACAGTCATTATATTTCTCCGAACGCTTGATTAAGGTCTGCTATAATATCGTCAATATGTTCGGTACCGATTGAAAGGCGTATAGTGTTCGGCTGAATGCCTTGTTCCGCAAGTTCTTCCTCCGTAAGCTGAGAGTGAGTTGTGGAAGCCGGGTGAATAACAAGCGATTTCACATCGGCAACATTTGCCAATAATGAAAAGATTTCAAGTTTGTCTATAAAATCCTTTGCCTCTTTTGCGCCGCCTTTAATGTTGAATGTAAATATAGACGCGCCGCCGTTTGGAAAATATTTCTTATACAGTTCATGGTGAGGGTGATTTGGCAAAGAGGGGTGATTTACCGATTCAACTTGCGGGTGATTGTTCAAAAATTCAACTACTTTCAACGCATTTTCAACATGACGCTCCACACGCAGCGAAAGCGTTTCCAAACCTTGCAGGAACAGCCATGCGTTCAGCGGAGCAAGAGTTGCGCCTGTATCACGCAAAAGAATAGCTCTTATTTTAGTTACAAAAGCTGCCGCGCCTACTGCCTTTGTAAAGCTTACTCCATGATAACTGGGATTAGGCTCAACCAGTGACGGGAACTTTCCGCTTTTTTCCCAATCGAATTTTCCGCTGTCAACTATTACTCCGCCGATAGAAGTACCGTGACCGCCTATAAACTTAGTGGCAGAGTGTACGACAATGTCCGCACCGTACTCAATCGGACGAAGTAAATAAGGAGTTGCGAAAGTTGAATCGACTACAAGCGGAATATTATGACTGTGAGCTGTTTCAGCGACTTTTTCAATGTCGATTAACGTAGCGTTTGGATTGCCGATTGTTTCTATAAAGACAGCTCTTGTATTTTCGTCAATGGCATTTTCAAAAGCTCCGTCTTCATCGGGATTTACGAAAGTTGTGTTAATCCCGTACTCGGGGAGAGTATGAGCCAGCAGATTATACGTGCCGCCGTAAATTGTTTTAGCGGCAACAATATTATGACCTGCTTTTGCAAGATTCAAGAATGTATACGTAATTGCCGCAGCCCCCGAAGCAACTGCCAAAGCAGCAACGCCGCCCTCTAAAGCCGCAATACGCTTTTCAAAAACATCATTTGTAGAGTTTGTCAAGCGTCCGTAAATATTGCCGGCATCAGCAAGGGAAAAACGAGCGGCGGCATGGTCTGAGTTACGGAAAACGTAAGAAGTTGTCTGATAAATCGGAACAGCGCGAGAGTCGGAAGCCGGGTCGGGTTGCTCTTGACCTGCATGCAGTTGGATAGTTTCGAATCTATAATTTTTGTTACTCATAATAAAAAACCTCATTTCAAAATTTTGTTAATAATCAACATTAAGCGAAAAAACACCAAAAGCGCAAGTCAGCACATTCGCCCGTTTCTAAAATTTTGTCTGAGGATTTTCAGTTGTTTAAAAAACATTCCGAACAGCCTTTCATTAGGGATTTTCAATAACGCATAGCCATTAGATAAATCATATGTGTTTAGTATGCTTTAATTTTACAATATAATTCCTACTTTGTCAATAGGTTTTTGGAAAATTTTCAAAAAAACTTAAAGACCTGCAAGCAGGAATTAAATTATTTTTTGATATTCAAATATAATATTCGTCAACGCTTAATTTGTCGTAATTATCCAAAAGGTCTTGTAAAGTAACGGAATCTAAATAATCATTGACAGCCTTGTACAAACCTTTCCAAAGAGGAAGAGTAATACAGGAAGCGCTTCTGTCGCAAACATTAATATCGGAATCCAAACAGGACACGGGGGCCAGACTGCCCTCTGTAATGCGAAGAATATCTCCTACGGTGTATTCCTCGGGAGATTTTGCGAGCATGTAACCGCCCTGATAACCCCGATTAGTGCGCAGCGCGCCTGATTTATTAAGTAAGGGGACAATTTGTTCAAGATATTTTTTTGAAATTTTTTGTCTTTCCGCAATATCCTTTAAAGCTACGAAAGAATCTTTTCCGTAAACAGAAAGGTCAAGCATCATTCTAAGGGCATAGCGGCCTTTTGTAGAAATTTTCATAATACCACCTCAATACCCTATTATAACATAGGTTTTGTAAGATTTCAATTAGAATGATATAATAAAAAACTTATTTAAAAATTGTTTAATTTTCATATATACAAGAAATATGCTCAAAAATCAGCATATCTCCTATTTTAAGCATAATATAAAGTTTTTGCCCCGCTTTTTTAAACAAGCGAGGCAAAGGTTTAAATTGAATCGTCGTCCATTTTTGAAATATATATCGCACATTCCAAAGCCATTCTGTATAATTCGGCGCCTGAAACTGCCTGCGCAGCCGGTATCATAAAGTTTTGGAGTACAATCGCAAAAAGTACGGGCCATTCTTCGGGGCTTTCGCAATATGCGGAAGTCATATTGTTATATATCCCGTTCCAGCAGTCTTTTATTAAAAGATATACGTCGTTAGGCTTATACTCATTCCATATTTTATAATCATTGTTTCCTATTGCGGACACTTCTTGTTTTACAATTTCATGCAAATCCGGACGAATTTCTTCTTTTGCAAAATGCTCAAAAAAGCCGTCGCAGAATGACCTTACGCTATACTGTCCCTCAAGAAGATACTTGTTTACGG
>CACWIU010000023.1:0-3642 GCA_902761025.1 uncultured Ruminococcus sp.
TTGTTATGAGTTCTTCTATGACAAGAACAATGTGACGATAACTTCTCAGACTGTGCAGGCATCGAGTGACGAAATGGTTATTGACGCCGTTGTGAAATTAATTAAGGAGCAAGACGTACTTCATTCTTATTACTCATATGAGAGAAACGAGATTGTGGTATGCGAGCAGAGGGAGATTAACATTCCGGTATATCATGGAAATGTTAACGAACAGGAGCTTCGCAATGTTATGAGAGAGCGTCTTAATCAGTCGGCAGACGTTATTATTCCGTCGTTCATACTGATAGAAAAGCGTGACGTTGACAAATACAATGTAATATGCTTGCTTATGCATGCTTTGTCCGATGAATTTTCTAAGCAGCTGTTCAAAGAAAGACTGAGGGATATTTTGTATTCCGACCAGCCTATGGTTAACAAATACAGATATTCCGAGTATGCCGAGAAAATGGCTCGTAATTATTATCCGGCTGCGAAAGAGCTGTATGGCAGCGAGTTCTTCAGGACTTACAGTCACATGGTTAACGCTCAGAAAGCCATGTTGTCGGAAACTCTCAGGATAAGCGACGCTGTTATAACTAAGTATGCGATTTCGAAGAAACTTACTCCTAATGAAGCTGCATATTATTACGAGAAGCCTTTGGAGGCAGCGTCTGTTATAATTCTCGATATGCTGAGAAAACAATTTGGCAGAGAAGACCTTAATCAAATAGCGTGCGTTAATCTCACGAACTGCAGGAACGAAGAAAACAGATACGCTTTAGGTTTCTTCTTGGATTATCATCCGTTTATTTACAGTAACGGCAAAGTGACTGAATATGACGGTTTAAGCGATGTTTTGTTCACCGAGATGTTCAGCGATTACTTTAACTGTATTAATTTGAATTATAATGTAAATGTTGGCAGAATGCTTGACGAAGAGTGTATACAAAAGATAGGCAATTTGTCGGCAAGAGAAGACGGCTATTTCCTGTTTGAAGTATACGGCAACGGATTTACTATTATGGTTCCGGATTTCAGCAATTCTATGGATTTTGGATATTTGAAAGAATACTTCTCTGTTGAGGAAACGGAAACATTAGTTGTGAATGACGCTGAGGTTTCTTCCGGTACAGAAGATGCCGAGTAATATTATTTAATTTAAGTTAAAGGCTATGTAGTTTAAACTGACTTTTTGATGAGAACCTGTTAAGTTTTTTCCGGCTTTTTTGAAAAAAAGCTTGGCAAAAAACTTAACAGGGGTTACGTCGGGTTTGAACAAGCAATCGGATTATTATATTTTAAAATTTGTATAACGATTCCCTCACATTTACTTTTTCGGAATTGCAGCCGCATTTTTTGGAAGTTGGTGAGATGATGACAGATAAAAAAACGAAAAAGGAAAATATTAAACAAGTAAGTGATTTCTTGTTGAAGGATTTCTACAAGAAAAACAGAGTTTCCAACTGGATAATTAATTTTTCATCGGTTTTTTCCTCTTTTCTTGAAGTTTCCATTGCATGGATGATGCAGTATGCTCTTAACTCTATTTCAGAAAAAAAGCCGTTAAACGAATTTATTTTTTCAATGATTATAACGATAGTTGTCCTTGGATTAATAATGATTATTCGTTATGGAATGGAACGTATGAAAAATACGTTTATAGCAAAGTTTTGTGTGCATGTAAAAGAAAAAATGTTCCAAGCTATGATTCAAAAAGACATTATTGAGTTTGAAAAATATAACACAGGCGAATATCTTTCGGCGTTTCAGGTTGATATTTTGCGTCTTTCAGCAAATTATATTATGGGAAAATGGACAATTATCCAATATGTTTCTTTGGCAGTTTCAGGTATTGTCAGCATGGTTGCTATGAGTATAAAATTATCGTGCGTTGTGCTGGCTATACAGACAATTCCCGTAGGAATTACTCTTGTTTTGGGCAAAAAATTGCCGGAATACGAAAGAAAGATTTCCGAAGCGTACGCATCGTTTTCTGCCGAAACACAGGATTATTTGAAAGGATTCAGAATTATTAAAGTTTTTTCAGCCGAAGATATATTTTTGAATAAGTTTTCTGTAAACAACAGAAATGTTGAAAGTATAAGCAAAGTGTTTAAAAATAAGAACATAAGCATAAGCATTATCAATATGGTTGCAAATTATTTTATGATTTTGGGCTTATTCTTAGTTGGCGGTATTGAGTCCTTGAATGGAAGAATGCAGATTGGCACAGTAATAGCGTGTTCCGAGCTGCTCAGTTCTATTAGCGGACCGCTGTCCGGCATAACCGAACAGATTAACAATTTCAAAACAGCAGGTGCTACATTTGAAAGATTCGGCAAACTGTTTCTTTCTTCCGATGCTGTTAAGCAGAAAAACCTACCCGAAGGTCAGGAAACAGACATAGGAAAATTGAAACGCATTGAATTGAAAAACGTATCGTATTCATATAACGGCGAAAAAGATGCTCTTTCAAATATAAGCGTTTGTTTTCACGAGGGTAAAAAGTATGCCATAGTCGGCAACAGCGGCAGCGGCAAATCCACAATGTTAAAATTAATGTTGGGTTACTATGAAGAATACAGAGGAAGTATTCTTTTTAACCGCCATGAATTGAAAGAGGTTGGTTCGGGGCAAATTAATAAAAACATTTCAATCGTACAGCAAGACGTATTTGTGTTCAACGATACTGTTCTTAATAATATTACTTTAAGTATGGATTTTGAACGTGAATCAATAGATTATGCTATTGCCAAATCCGGATTAAAAGATTTTATGGTTAACCACGGCGAAGATTATATGTGCGGTGAGGGCGGAAATAATCTTTCGGGCGGTGAAAAACAGAGAATTTCTATTGCAAGAGCATTATTAAAAGGTTCGGGGGTTATTTTCTTTGACGAGGCAACGGCAGCTCTTGATAACATTACCGCATTGGCAATAGAGCAAACGATTAAATCTTTGGACAGTATGTGCATAGTTATCACGCATAAGCTCAATCGTGACATTCTCAGAAATTATGATGAAGTTTTGGTTTTTGATAAGGGTGTTATTGTTGAAAGAGGCACAGTAGACGAGCTTATGGCGAACAAAGCAGATTTTTATAAGCTCTACACTCACGATAAAGCCAAAAATATTCTTGAACAGGAATCTAAGTCGGAATATAATTTTGAAACTTTTGAAACGAGCGAAGAAGAGTCTAACGATATCTTGGAGGCATTTATTTTAAGTTCTGCTGAACAAGATAAAATGCCCGATAGTTCTCCGGAGCCTGTTGTTCAACAGATTGAAGAAGACAGAAATGTTAAAATTATTGAGCCTGCAGCGGAAGAAACCGAAGTTCCTGCCGAGCAGATTATCAAGCCGGCAGCAGAAGAAATCGAAGTTCCTGCCGAGCAAATTATTCAGCCTGTATCAATGCGGGAAGAAACAGAACTTGAAATTTCAGGTTCCGAAAGCGACGAACCTATTACAGAGCTTGAAATATCTGATTCCGAAAGCGATGATGTTATTACGGAACTTGAGATTTCAGATTCTGATAACGATGATTCAATTACAGAACTTGAGATTTCAGATTCTGATAACGATGATTCAATTACAGAACTTGAAATTTCAGATTCTGATAACGATGATTCAATTACAGAACTTGAAATTTCAGATTCTGAT
>CACWIU010000023.1:3670-51664 GCA_902761025.1 uncultured Ruminococcus sp.
CTTGAAATTTCAGATTCTGATAACGATGATTCAATTACAGAACTTGAAATTTCAGATTCTGATAACGATGATTCAATTACAGAACTTGAAATATCGGATTCCGAAAGCGATGATTCTATTACGGAGCTTGAAATATCGGATTCCGAAAGCGATGATTCAATCACAGAACTTGAAATTTCAGAAACAGGTTTAGAGTTATCGGATTTGTGGAGCAGCGATAAAAACTAAGGAGGAGAAAATGAGAATAATAGGTATTCCATATGCTTTTGGAAGTGCTAATGTTTATAGTGAATTATTTTATACGATTAATCCTGTATTCAAGACAGCGTCTGTTGATTATTCGGGGCATGGAAGAAGAATGGACGAAGAACTGCTGTATACAATGGACGACGTAGTCAAAGACGTATTTTCACAAATTAAGAATTATATTAATTCCGGTGAAAAATACTGTCTGCTTGGTTACAGTATGGGCGGACTTGTAGCGTATGAGCTGTATTATAAAATTCTTTCGGCAGGATTGGCGTTGCCGAGCTATATATTTATTATGGGGACGCCCGAACCGAACTATCAGCGTGAATATAAAGATTACGAAACATTTTCATGCGAAGATATAAGGAACGAACTGAAAGAACATAACGGCACGTCGGAAGAACTGCTTGAAATTGACGAGTTTGTTGAAATGCTTGCTCCGATTGTGAAAGCGGATAATATTGTTTTGAGAGATTATCGAAACGCTCCCGAAAGACCCGAAAGTGTTCGGTGCGGAGTCAGCGTTCTCAGAGGAACAAAAGAAGACGAGCTTGAAAATTGTAAAGAGGGCTGGGAAAACTGCATCGGACATAAATGTATATATATGGAGATTGAAGGAGAGCATTTTTTTCTGTTTGAAGATAACGGCAAAAACGTTAAAAAAATTGCAAAAATCATAGAGGAAACTTTGAGGTCAAAAGTATAGTTTAATACTGTATTTAGGTGATTAATATGTTTGAGGTTTTTGAAGAATTAGAGTCTAATGTTCGTTCTTACTGCCGTAAATATCCCGTAATTTTGGACGGTGCGTTAAATGCGGAATTGTATTCTGCCGACGGCGAACAGAGATACATAGATTTTTTAGCTGTTGCGGGTTCAATGAATTACGGTCATAACAACCCGGAGATAAAGGGTGCAGTTTTAGATTATCTGAAACAAGACCGAATAATAAATGCCCTTGATATGTACACCAAGGCAAAAGAGGATTTTTTAGAAAGTTTTGAGAATTTAATCTTAAAGCCGAAAAATCTTGATTATAAAGTCATGTGCTGCGGTTCAACGGGAACAAACGCTGTGGAAGCTGCCTTAAAACTTGCCAGAAAGAATAAAAAAAGAAATAACATTTTTGCTTTTTCCGGAGCTTTTCACGGTATGACATTGGGAAGTTTGGCATGCACTACCGATAAAGTCAGCCGAGAGGGAGCGGGGATTGCATTGAACAATGTTGCTTTTATGCCCTACTGCAACAGTAAAATTGATTCAATCGGCTATATTGAAGAGGTGCTTTCCGATGACCATTCGGGAATAGATAAGCCGGCAGGCATAATATTGGAAACTGTTCAGGCAGAGGGCGGCATAAATGTTGCCGATGCCGAGTGGTTAAGAAGTATTCGCAAAATATGCGATAAATACGACATCATGATGATAGTGGACGATATACAGGTTGGCAACGGACGAACAGGCGAGTTTTTCTCGTTCGAAAGAGCCGGCATAGTTCCGGATATGGTCATTTTGTCCAAGTCGATAAGCGGATTCGGCGTGCCAATGTCGCTGCTGCTTATCAAGCCGGAGTATGATATTTTCCGCCCGGCAGAGCATAACGGTACTTTCAGGGGCAATCAGCTTGCTTTTGTGGGCGGCAAGGCTGCGTTGGAGTATTTCACAAAGCATAACCTTCCGTCAGAAGTCAAAAGAAAAGGAGCTTTTATTGAGAATTTCATAAAAACCGAAATATGTCCGCTTGACGAAAGACTTTCTTATCGAGACATTGGTATGATATGGGGCATAGATTTCAGCGAGATAGACAGCAAGCTTGCTTTGGAGTGCGCGCATTTGGCTTTCGACAACGGCGTTATACTTGAAGTTGCCGGCAGAGGCGACAGCGTTTTAAAGATATTGTCCCCATTGACAATAGAGGACTCTGTCCTTTCCGAGGGTCTTTATATCTTGAAAAACGTTATAAAAAAGGTATTGTCAGACGTTTAAGATTCGCTAAAGAGCAAGGCGAAGCATATTGAAGTTTTTTGTCCAACTTTTTTTTCAAAAAAGTTGGGGTTGAAGTTTTTTGAATTGTTTGCATAAAAGCTATTGAAAAACATGTTTAAATATGTTACAATTAATTACATTAAAGTCATTCGTATTCGCAGAATAGCAAATATTTAAATAAAAATCAATGAAACGGCAAATTACAAAAATTTTTCGCTAAAGTATCAAAGTTATCTGTTACAAGTTTTTATAACATTTTTAAGCGAGCAGATTCAACGGCAGAGTGTTTGGCAGAAATTTAATGTGTTTTCCGAAGAGTTTGGGACGCATTGCGTGAGTCGGAAAATGGAAGAATACATGGTTTCCGTGTATTCGGAGAGAAAGATAGAGGAGCTGTCTGTTAACTGGCATACGGTTGATAAAAATCGGTTGGGCTGCTGAGTTCATTGTTTGACGATTACTGGCATATTTATGGAGAGTCGGGTTCGGGAAAAAGTACGCTTATGAATATAATAGGCGCTCTTGACCGTCCCACAGAAGGCGAATATTACTTCAACGGCGTTGATATCTCAAAGCTTTCCGACAAAAAGCTTAGTAAAATCAGAAACAGCACCATTGGCTTTGTTTTCCAAAATTTTAATCTTATTCCCAGAACTTCGGCTCTGAAAAATGTTGAACTGCCGATGGTTTACGGAAAAGTACCGAAAAAGGAGAGAATAAGCAGAGCTAAGGAGCTTCTTGATATGGTGGAGATGTCTTCGCGATATGATCATAACCCTAACGAGCTTTCGGGCGGACAGAAGCAAAGAGTTGCCATTGCCCGGGCAATGGCGAATAATCCGTCTATTATTCTTGCGGACGAGCCGACGGGAGCTTTGGATTCCAAAACGGGAAGAACTATCATGGATCTGTTTCACAATCTCCATTCGCAGGGCAAGACAATAGTTTTGATTACCCATAATCCGGAGCTTGCCAAAGAAACAGAAAGGATTGTTACCATTTCCGACGGTAATATTATAAGTGACAGCCGAGGTTCTTCAGGCGAGGATTATTCGGAAATCTATAACAGCGAAGAATGGGGAGAAGATAATGAAAATTAAGCGTTTATCGGCGTTGCTTGCATTTATTACTCTTTTAGGCATGCTTACCGCATGCGCAAAAGCGGAGGGAGATGCGGCAATAGACGTATTTGTGGAAGAATACGGCGAGCATGAGGTCAGCAAGTATATCACAACCACAGGAACAGTAGAAAGAGGCTCGTCGATGCCCTTTGTTGTTTCAACAGAGATAGATTCGTCTTATCGTGTGAAAAAGCTTTATGTAGCTGTTGGCGACCGCGTAAAAGAAGGCGATAAGATTTGTGAGTTTGACACGTCTTATATAGAAAGTCAGATTGCCGATTTGGAAAAGCAGGTTTCTGTGTACGATAATATAGACAAAAAGTCGATGTCCGATTTGCAGGCTCAGCTTCAGTCGGCAAAACAAATGCAGACAGTTCAGCTTAATCAGCTGAACGATAAAATTTCTGCCGCTCAGCAGAAATATAACACAGCGGAACAAAGCTACAATACGGCTCAGTCAAATTATAATAAAGCGGAAAACTCATATAATGACGCCGAGTCGGGTTTGAACAATGCGGAAGACGCCGAAAAAATAAGTTATTACAGCGGATTATGTTCTTCTTATCAAGCCCAGATGACTTCTTATAAAAGCGAAATGGCTCAATGGCAGTCTACTATGACAACGTGTCAGGACGAAATTAAAAGCAGCCAGTACGAATACGAATTGACAAAGCTTCAAACAGATCGAGATATAAACAGCCTGCAGTATCAAATTGACACATATCAATCTAAAAACGATACGCAGGAAAAATTAAACACGCTGAAAAAGGCGTTGGCAGATTCCGTAGTGTATTCGAAATACAGCGGCGTTGTCAGCGAAATACTGGTTAAGGAAGGACAAACAACCAGCGATAAAAATATTGTAAATATTGTCGACGACAACAACAAGCTTATTCACGTTGTTCTTAATGACAGCGATATAATGAGCGTTGAAGAGGGTATGGCGGTTAAGGTTAAAACAGCGTCGGACGCAGTCGGCGAACTCACGGGCGAGGTATATAAAATTAACCGTATAAAAGGACAAGACGGATTTGACGTTTATATAAAGGGCGATGATTTTGACAAATTAAATATCGGTATGGGCGTTACCAACAGCATTGTCATGTTTGCCGACAATACTTTGTCTGTCAGCAAAGACGCCGTAAGAAAAAGCGAAGACGGCGAAACCAGTTATGTTCTGGTTGCCGTTCCAAATTCCGCAGGTTCTTATACTCTTGAAAAACGCGACGTAACGACAGGTTTGGAATCGGACGAATATATACAAATAGAAAGCGAGAACCTTACTGCCGGCGATAAAGTTGTAACAATGAAAAATTCGGTGCTGAGAGAGGGAGTAATGGTTAATCCTGTCGAAAAGTCCGAGTGATGATCTTAAAGGGTGATACGGATGTTTTTGTTTGAACAAGTCGTCAGAATCCTATCGGATATGATGAAGAACAAGTTAAGAGTGTTCTTGACAATGATTGGCATTATTGTTGGAGTAAGCTCGGTTGTACTTATTATGTCAATCGGCTCTTCAATAACGAATGCCGTAAAGATGTATTTTGCCGGAAGTCTTGGAGATAACCGTTTTACTTCGTATGTGTCCGCAAAAAACGGTAAGAATTTCAGCGTGAAATATGATGAATTGTACGAGTTGGCAGGAAAACTCCCAAATGTTAAGGGACCGTTGCTGGAAAGTTCTGATTATATAAACGGAAGAGCGCATGTTGACGGCGAGCATTACAGCGCAGCTGTGCTTCGGGGCGTTTCTCCGGTGTATTCGGACGCGCACCAGCTTATTATGCTGTGCGGGCGGTTTATAAACATGAGTGACTGCAAGGGAGAAAAGTCGGCTGCCGTTATTTCCAATGTTGCCGCTGAAAATTGTTTTGGCAGTACGGAAAATGCGTTGGGCGGACAGTTAAGCGTAATTGGCGATGACGGGCGAATAGTAGAGCTTACGGTAGTCGGAGTGTATAAATATATTGACACAAAGGGCAAACTTGAAAAAATGGCTGACAAACGCTTGTTGGCTTCCGATGCGTACTGTTCTTATGAATATATGAATTTGAAAATCGGCGTTGACACAAGCGCGTTGGAGTTTGAAGAATTTACTTATATTACAGACCCCGATGTAGATATGCGCTTGCTTGTATCGTCCGCGCAGGATATCCTGAGCGCGCGGTATGATGACCCCGATTACAGCATAAGCTGCTACCGCGGTTTTTCCAGAACAAAAGAAACAAACAGTATGCTGCAAATTCTTATTTTGGTATTTGCAGCCGCAGCGGGACTTTCGTTAGTTGTCGGCGGTATCAGTCTGATGAACACGATGCTTGTCAGCGTGAAAGAGCGTACAAAGGAGATTGGCACAAGAAAAGCGATAGGGGCAAGCAATTCAAGCATAGTATTTCAGTTTTTGCTGGAGTCGGTGGTAATTTGTTTGGTTGCGTGTATTTTCGGAATATTATTTTGTTTTTTGGTGATTGCTGTTTTGCGTCAGAATCTCTCGGTATTGTTTGATTTGATTACGGACGATAGTTTGAAGAGCTTTATGAAAACCAACAATATATCAATTAGCATTAATTTTCTTTCTGTGCTTGTGTCGGTTCTTTTTTCTGTCGTTGTCGGGGTACTGTTCGGTGTCTATCCGGCGGTCAAGGCTGCCAAGATGCAGGTAACGGACGCTTTAAGATATGAATAACGGGGAGCAGAAGTTATGAACAAAAAACTGAAAATATTGATTGTGAGTATTGTGGTCATTGCGGCGGCGGGAACTGCCGGTTTTGTAGTGTTTAAAAAGCAAACTGCCGTTGACACCACGGTTAAAAATGTATTTAGCGTTCGAAAAATTGATCTTGACGAAAGCATAAACTTGATGGGAACTGCTGTTTCCAACGAAGTAAACGGAGTTTTTTCGGATATGGAGGCTCCTGTTGCCGAAATAAAGGTTGGCATAGGGGATTATGTCAAGGCGGGAGATACTATTTGTACGTTTGACGTTTCCGAACTTACAAAGCAGCGAGACGAATATGTTCAAAAGCTTAAAGATTATGAAAAAAGCAGCGAATTGAAAAACAACGAGTATGACGATAATATTGAGTATCAGAAAAAAGTCAGAGAGAAAAAGCTTGAATATCTTCAGAATAGGATTAATGATTTTCAAAATCGTTATAATCAGGAAGTTCAAAACCAAAATGACGCGCAAAACAAATATAACGAGTCTGTGGCAAAGGCAGACGACATCAAGCGGGATATAGATAACGTAAACGACGAACTGAGCGAGTTTGAAGCCTTGGCAGAAAGCTACTCTCAGCAAAACGCAGACGCCGCCGAAGCCTTGCCAACCGGAAACGAAAGCAGACAGCCGCAAACCGGCGAACAAAATTCGCAGGTTCAGTTTGATAAGCAAAAATATGTTAAGCTGCAAACAGATAAGTCAAAGCTTGAAATTCTTTATCAGCTTGCTTTGGAGAAAAAAAGTTTTTATGATCAAAAGGTTTCCGAAAGCAAGACAAACGCAGAATTGCTGGACAGTAATTTAAAAAATTATGTTTATCAATACGAACAGTTGAAAGCGCAGGGCAGCGGAAGCAGCCTTACTGCAAACGAATATGCTTTGGCGCAGTCGGGCAGCGATTTGCAGGGTATTTATCAGGAACAGATAGATAACCTGAATAAAAAAATAGAAGAAAGTGTGGTTGTATCTCAGTTCGACGGAGTTGTGACAAAGGTTTTTGCAAGTGTGGGAAATTATGTTGTCGGCATTCCTATTTGTGAAATTCAGAATCTTAAAAATATGCACTTTGAAACTTATTTGTCGCCGACAGATGTTTCGCTGATAACCAAAGAAAACGAAATGAAGGTCATTTCTGTTACGGATAATTTTGAAGAAACAGACGGAAAGATACTTGAGATAAGCGATTATTATTCGGTTGAAGACGGCGGATACAAATTATCCTTTACTACAGCCGACCTTGATAAAATGGATATTTATCCGGGCGTGCAGGTGTCGGCAAAAATCATCATAAAGCAGGAAAAAAATGCCATAGTTGTTCCTTATGATGCTATTGTGGAGAACAACGGAAAAAAATACGTAAGAAAGTACGATGCCCAAAGCGGTTTGCAGGAAGATGTGGAAATTGAAACGGGTATGGAAACAAGTTATTATATAGCGGTTGCTTCGGGCAACATAAACGAAAACGATGTTGTTATGACAGAATTGCTGCAGCAATAAGGAGTTTTTTTATGTGGGAGATATTTATCTTTTCAATAAAAATAATGTTTAAAAACAAAGTGCGTTCTTTCCTGACTATGCTGGGTATTATCGTAGGAATACTATCGCTTATAATGATTGTAATACTTGGAAATTCTCTGTCGGAAACCTTTACGGCTGTAACCGATGTGCTTTATAAAAACGATCAGGCAATGATTATGATTGAACCAACGGAAGAAAACAAGTCCGTTGCCATAAGTCCCGAGGGAGAAACTATTATACCTGACAGCGTCAGATTGGATATAAGAGATGTCGCTCCCATTTTGGAAAAAGATGTGGAAGGAGATTCTTATTTATCGATAGGCGGTGCCCTTGAAGGAATGGGAAAAGTAATGAATCAAGGCAGAAGTATGAAATTTTATACTATTGGCTCTTGTGCCGAAGAGGTGTCAAATTCGGCTTTGACTATTATAGAAGGAAGAGATATTACCCGAACAGACGAGATTCATGCTGCGTCAACGGCGTTAATATCGGATTTTACCGCCAACTACCTTTTCAACGGAGCGGAGCCGTTAGGCGAAACGCTGGTTTTGGAGTATAATTCGATTTATATTCCGGTGGTTATTGTTGGCGTATATGAGCATATAGGCATAAAGAACTATGACGATCCGTCCGAAACTCTGACTTTATTTTTTGTCAATCATTCTTATCTCGAAACAAAATATCCTGAGGCTTTGGGCGAACAATACTGGAAAAAAGAGATGCTTGTGGTAACGCTGAAAAATGTTGAGGATAAGCCGCTTTTTAAGACCATATTGGAAGACAGGCTTAATGATGTTTTGAATCAAAAAGAATGGAAAGTTGAGGTAAGCATGGTTTCGGAAGAACTTAACTCTACCAAACATCTTATTGAAATTATACTTCGAATAATTTTCGTTATCGCTTGTCTGTCCTTACTGATAGGCGGAATAGGCATAATGAACGTTATGCTTATAACCGTTACGGAACGAACGAGCGAGATTGGCGTCCGCAAGGCGTTGGGAGCAACAGACTTTATGATTATTTTTCAGTTCTTATGCGAATCATTCATGCTGTCATTTTCGGGAACATTTTTAGGCGTTGTTTTAGGTATGGCTGCGTCTAAGGTTATAGCAGAGTTAGCCGCAGGCGTTCTTCAAATGAAACTGAACGTTCCTATTCATATTAATGTTTCTCTGCCTTTTGAAATGTTGGTTTTTTCCGTATTAAGTTCGCTTATAATAGGAGTTGTTTTCGGACTTTATCCGGCAATAAAAGCAGTTAAGATGCCGGTAGTAGAAGCATTGCGTTACGAATAAATATAAGTTTTTAAACAGGCTCTTATACCTCTTTCTTTCTTAGAAAGGGGTATTTTTTTAAAATTTTGATGTAAAATATAAAAAGTTATCATTTTTACCTGCGATTTTTTGTTTTTTTAGTATAATATTTATTAGTAGGCTGAAAATGGAGTATTTATAGTTTAATCGATTTAATTGTGTGCAGAGAAATTGTTGATTTTGCTATTGCTTTTTTCGGCTTGAGATAGAGTTTAAGCTGCAATTTGCGTGTTGGATTGTCAGCGTTAATGAAAGGAATGAGTTTGTTTCGTGAAACTGATTGCATTGCCGTACGCATTTGGTAATTCGGCGGTTTACTATCCTTTGGAAAAATTTCTGAGCAAAGAAATAAAATTAATACCGGTTGAGTATGCCGGACATTTTCAGAGGTATAAAGTTCCTCTGTGCTATTCAATTCGGGATATGGCTCTTGACGTGTATAATGAAATTTCAGATGAAATAAATGAAGATTACGCTTTATTGGGCCATAGTATGGGCGGTATAGTTGCCTATGAATTATTTAATCTTATCAGGCAAAAAGGCAGACTTTTGCCAAAGCATATATTTTTGTTTGCGGCAAATGACCCGGAGTTTCCCCATTCTTACGCTAACTATGAAGAATACAGCACGCAAGAAATTAAAGAAGTTCTCAAGACTTTTGAAAATACCCCTAAGAAGCTGTTGGAGGACGATTATATTCTCGGACTTGTAAGTCCTTTTGTTAAAAGCGATTGTATTGCCGTGAGGGACTATGTTCCAAAGTCAGGCAGCGAATATAATATCAGTGTTCCGGTGACTTTGCTTAGGGGCGATCAGGAAAAAGATGTTGAGCATTGTAAAGAAGGCTGGGCAAAGTATTGTTCGGCTGATTTTACATATAAGGTAGTTCCCGGCGGACATTTCTTTTTATTTGAGGAGAACGGAAAAAGAATGGCTGAATATGCAAAGCTGATAGAAGATATTATTTTGCCTGAGAACAATAAATAATATAAAGTATAATATTAATGAAAGAGGGTTTTGTTATGATGAACAAAGAAGAAATTGTTGAGTTGTTGAAAAAAGAGGTTGCCGATGTGCTGGATACTACTCCGGATACAATAGACGAGGACGAAAGCTTTATGCGTTTAGGAGTTGACTCCGTAGATGCTATAAAAATTATGAATACAATAAAAAGCACATTAGATGTAGAGGTATCTCCCGTAGCTATTTTTGAGTACAAAACAATATCTGATTTTGCAGAATATGTGGCTAACGGCGGAGAAGATGCCGAATAATTTTAATTTGCGCGCAGATAGTCAGCATATAATTTATAATTTGTAAAGAGGCGAAGTCCGTTGGAATTTTTGTTCTGCTTTTTTATTTCTTAAGGAAATAAAGACACAGCAGGTATATCCATGCGGTTATTATTCGCCTTGTTTGTTAAGCAATATAATAAATGCAAGGAGTAGAGAAGTAATGGATTATAAAAAATTTGTGGAATGCGGATATCATCATCCCACCGCAAATACGTTGCAGGAAACTTTGGCGTATACAGCAAAAAACTCCGCTAACGGAATTACGATTCATTCGTTGAACGGAGATGTTTACTTCCTTTCGTACAAAGAGCTTTTTGAAAAAGCAAAGCGTTATGCGAACACGATTAAACAAAAGAATATTAAAGGAGCAGTATTGCTGTGTATAGAGGATTCAAAATCATTTATACTTGCATTGTGGGGTTGTTTGTTTGCCGGTATTCCCGCTGCTCCGCTGGAGTCGCTCCGCAGCAACGAAATAAAGGAAGAAGATTATTCCAGACTAATCAATATTTGCCGCACTCATAAAGAATGTACAATAATCTCTGACGATGCCAATGCGGAATTTTACAACAAAATGACAGAGATTATGGACGACCCCAACAAACAGTGCTTGTCTATGAGCGAGCTTGAAAACGATTCCGAGATTGATGTTAAAAAATTCGATGAAAATGACATTGCCATTATACAATATTCTTCGGGCAGTACCGGCGTACCCAAAGGAGCAAAGCTTACGCACCGCAATATCATGTATGCTATGGGTGGTCTTGTAGATGCCTTTCAATTATCAGAAAAAACGAGAATAGCTATTTGGTCACCGCAGTTTCATAATCTCGGACTGTTTATTCACATAGTTATGATTCAAGTAGGAGGGTCTATTGACATATTCAATCCTATTTCATACGTACAGAACCCAACGGCATTTTTTAAAGTGGTGGCGGAAAAGAAAATTAACATTATTACAAGCAACAATTTTGGTGTGGAATGGGCTATAAAGAATGTTGACACATCCGGATTTGACGAAAACAGCTTTAGCAGTCTGCTGGCATATATAGTTGGCTCCGAGGTAGTTTCGGAGAATACTTTGAAACGCATATTTGAAAAGTTCGGAGAGTTCGGCTTAAAGAAAAAAGCCCTTAAGCCGTGTTATGGTCTTACCGAGGCTGTTCTTGCAGGCGCTATTACGTTTCTAAACGATGATTATACGACAGTAAAAACGGAAGAAGGAAATACATTGGTTGGCAATGGTCGTCCGCTGTCCGGTTTGGAAATACGTATTGTTGATGATAACGGAAATATTTTGCCCGAGGGTAAGGCAGGCGAAATTCAGATAAAATCAAATGCCGTTACTTCGGGATATATAGGTTCGGACGAGGTCTGTTGCGATGCGGAAGGATGGCTGCTTACGGGAGATATCGGTTTTCTGCAGGACGGAAAATTGTATATCAGCGGCAGAAAAAAGGAAATGTTTATTGTGCGCGGACATAATTATATGATTCATGACTTTGAACACGAAATTACAGCTGCAAGCGGTATGTCAGATAATCAGATTGCGCTTTGCGCCGATTAAAAAAAAAAAAAAAAAGAAGAAGTATTGATTCTGTTTATTGCCGCCGAGAAATCAAACCGATTGAACGAAGTTTTGAATATGATTTCCGAGCGGCTTTTGTCTAAGTATGGTTTTACAGCCGAGTATGCAGTTTTAATTAATTCTATTTGTAGAACCGGAAGCGGAAAAGTCGACAGAAATGCTCTTGTAAAAAAATATAAATCAAAGGATTACATTGAATGTGTCCGCGTAGTGAAAGATTTCCAAAATACCGTTGATTGTAAGACGGACGACCCTAACGAAACTAAGAGGATTATATTAAAAATCTGGTCTGAAATACTGGGCATTGACGCAGGCTCTATAAGAAATGACGTTGCCTTCTATGAGTATGGCGGCGATTCAGTCAAGCAGTATCAGATGATGGAACTGCTAAATCGTAATTTAGGCGTTAATCTTCAGCCCTCTTTCTTCAGACGCTGCAGAACAATAAACGAAATAACCGAAGGAATATTCAGCCAAAGTTACGAGGTTCAAGACGAAGAGCAAGACAGCGCAGTACTTACATCAGAAGTTGCCGTTACGGGATTTTCGTTTAAACTGCCGCAGGCTTCGAATAACGACGAACTTTGGCAGATGCTCCTTGACAAAAAGTGCGTTATTGACAAAGTGAGCGAAGAACGTAAAAAATTAACGGATACTCCCGAATGGGACAACTGGATAGGCGAACTTAAAGGGATAGATTTGTTTGACGCAGACTTCTTTGATATCACCGAAAAAGAAGCCAAGTTTATGGATCCCCAGCAAAGACTTATTCTCGAAACGGCATACGAAGCATTGGAAGATGCCGCCGAAGCATTTATCAGTGACGAACCTCGCAATATCGGCGTATATGCGGCTTTGGATCAACAGCCGTATCTTGACCGCATTAAAAAGTATATACAGGAAAACGGTATGGACGAGGTTCCCGAAACAGCAATGGCAAGCAATCTTATGAATATTGCAGCCGCAAGAATATCGCATTTCTTTAATTTCTCGGGAGCGGCGGCAGCATTAGACAGCGCATGTTCTTCTTTCCTTTCTGCTTTGCATACGGCAAGACGAGCTATACAGTGCGGCGATATTTCGGCAGCCGTTGTGTCTACCGCTCATCTTATTATCGAAAAGAGCGAGTTCCAACTGGCAGAAAAAGCAGGTATTTTGTCACCAAGCGGCAAGTCAAAAGTATTTGACAAAGATGCCGACGGTTCTGTTTTTGGCGAAGGAGTTATATCGGTATTTATTGAGCCTTTGAAAACAGCTGTCAAAAGCAAAAAGCATATATACGCTGTCATTAAGGGCAGCGCAGTAAATAATGACGGTTATTCTCTGAGCATTATGGCTCCAAACTCGGACGGTCAGTATGAAGCGCTGAAACGAGCTTATGCCGACGCCAATATTTCTCCGGCTGATGTTTCGTACCTTGAGGCGCACGGTACGGGAACAAAAATTGGCGACCCTATCGAAATGCACGCATTGTTAAAATTGTTCGGAATAAAAAGGCAGAGAAAAGAAGTTGAGGAAACAATCGGAATCGGCTCTATAAAGTCCAACATAGGACATTTGCTGCCGAGCGCTTCCGGAGCAGGCATTGTTAAAATATTGAACTGCTTTGAAAGAAAAATGTTAGTTCCCGGAGCTAATTTTGAAGCTATTAATCCGGCTTTGAACATAACAAGAACGCCGTTTTTTGTTATAAAGGAGCCTATGGCATGGAATCCGGAAAACGGTAAAAGCCGAATTGCGTGTATTACGTCGTTGGGATTTGGCGGAACAAATGCTCACATGATTTTGGAAGAAGGCAATAATAAGCAGCCCGAGGCAGGGGCAGATTATTATCCGCTGATTGTTTCCGCAAAGAGCCGCGAGGCTTTGGACAAGAAACTGTCGGAACTTAAAGACTTTATCAAGAAAAATCCCGACAGTTTGGGAGATATATGTTATACTTCGTGCTGCGGCAGAATGTCATATACATATAGAGCTGCCTGCGTTGTTGATAAGCGTAATATTGACGACAGTTTCGAAAATGCGGAGTATTCTGTTTATAGCCGAATCCACAGTTTGCCCGTGTGTATTTTGTGCGGCGATTTGCCCGAAACAGAAGCTCGGTTTGAACAGATAAAGCAGAATGTTGACAGCCTTATTCCTCTTATAAAGTCGCTCGACGGAATTTTTGTCGGTGATATTTACATTTCTGCCAAAGAATGGAAAGAAAATGACACAAAGGCAGTTTATGAGAAACTTGTAAGTTCTAAGAGCGACGCCGGAAATATTGCTGTTCCAAAGAGAGCGATTAAACTTGGTGTTGAACGCAGTGACTCGGATATTTGCTGTGGATTAGAAACGACAGTAAATAAAAAATCTCTGATGAATGCGGCAAATCAGCTTTATCTTAAAGGTGCTGATATAAACTGGACTGTTTTTGCAGAGTTTGAAAATTGCGGCATAATTTCGCTGCCAAAATATCCGTTCTACAGAAAATCCTACTGGGTCTAATGATTAATAATAAAAAATGATGTAAAAATTCATAAAACACCGTCGGCAATTTAAGCAAAGCTCTTAACGATATGTAAGTTGTCCGATAGTGGCAAAGGAATAATAATGCTCGTTCTCACTATCCGCAACTTGGGCTGGACTGCGGATAGTGAGATGACGCATAAAAATCATACTAAAATTTTTTTGCAGTATTAATTGATATTTAGATTGCATGGCATTCCGAAAAAATTTGCTGTGCAATTTGTTTATTTTTTGATATAAAGCTATTTGGATATCCCAATATTTTACATAAGTAAGACAGGGGTTTTTTATTATGATAGTAAAAAAGATAAATCTTTCATATGAACAAAATGGTATCTTTTACGGCTGTCTGAACGGACTTTCCAAGGAGTATATTATTTCAGCGGTAGTAGAATTGAGCCATATGAATCAAAATGCTTTAGATAAGGCTTTGGAGTCTGTGGTGAGAGAACAGGAAATGTTAAGAGCTTGTGTTCTCGAAATAGACGGAAAGCCTTTTATTGGCATATATGACAGTATTGAACTTCCAATTATGCGTTTTGACATGAGGAGTCAGGCAAACGAAGACGTAATAAAAGCTATTGACGCTTTTATGGACGAAGAATTTGATTTGTATAAGCCCGGTTTGTTTTGGATAAGAGAATATATTCTTACGGACGAAAAGTCATATTTTGTTTTGAAAATGCATCATATTATTTCCGACGGCATTTCCATGAGCCAAATGTTTGCTGATTTGATAAAAAAATATAATGATGTGCTGGATAACAAAGAACCTGATTTTAATTTGAACAACGGATATGAACTGTATACCAACAAACAGTTAAAACGGGACGGCAATAAAAGCTATTTAAGAAAAAAGAAAAACTGGAGCGAGCATTTAAAAGATGCTCAGCATACTAATATATTTAAAAACGATGCGGGTAAAATAGGATACGGCAAGGAAAGAAAATTCATGCTGCCAAAAAGTACGGTTGCTGCCGTAAAAAAATTGGCAAGCGAATATGAGGTTACAGAGTATTCTGTTTACTTGGCGGTATTTTATGTGCTGCTTCAAAAATACACGCGTACTTATGATTTGTTGGTTTCTGCTCCGTTTTCAAACCGAGATCTTTTTGAGGCTGAAAATACGGTGGGGTGTTTTGCCGCTAATTTACCGTTAAGGGTTCAGTTAGAGGATAACGAGCATTTCTCAAATATAATGCGTGATTCGTTTCAGGAAATTCTTTTTGCATACAAAAATGTCGGCTATCCTAACTACTTGATAGCCGGAGATAATTTTGACGATATCAGTCAAAAGAAGATTTGGGATATATCGTTTGTATACAACGTATTTCCAATAGACGGCATAGATTTGGACGCTTCGTTTGTCCCAACGGAAAATACATTCTTCTTTGGCATGATGAATTTTGCCTTGGCTAATGATTTTAAAAGCAATCTTTATATAAAAATTTTATACAGAGAAAATAACATGACCGAAGATGACGCTGTGTTTATGCTCAAGCATTATTTTACTATTTTAAACAGCGTAATTGAAAATGCGGAAATAGAACTTAAAGATATTCCGCTGGTTTCTGAGCAGGAAAAAGAACTGCTTACCGTACAGTTTAACGATACGGACGCAGACTATCCGAGAGATAAAACCGTCGTCGATTTGTTTGAAGAACAAGCAAACAAAACTCCCGACAATACTGCCGTTGTGTTTGAAGACACAAGCCTGACATACTCGCAGCTGAACGCAAAAGCAGAAAAAGTTGCCGGAAAGCTGATTGCAGAGGGCGTTAAGCCCGGCGATTATGTTGCAATGTACATTGAGCGAAGCCTTGAAATGATTATAGGAATTTACGGCATTATCAAGGCAGGCGGCGTTTATGTGCCGATAAACACAATGTATCCCGCGGACAGAGTTCAATATGCGGCGAAGCGTATAACGATACGGAAGACAGCATAAAAGCAGATATTAACCCTGAAAGCGGACTGTATGTCATTTACACATCGGGAACGACAGGCAAGCCTAAGGGCGTTGAAATCATGCACAAAAATGTTGTCAGACTTTTGTTTAACGATAAATTTGAGTACGATTTTAACGAACATGACGTGTGGACAATGTTCCACTCATATGGCTTTGACTTCTCGGTATGGGAGATGTACGGAGCGACTTTGTACGGCGGCAAGCTTGTTGTTGTAAACGAAGAAACAACCAAAGACGAATCCGCAATGCTTAAATTGCTTGAAAAAGAACAAGTTACCGTTTTGAATCAAGTGCCTACGTCATTCTATAATCTTATGGCGGCAGACAACGGCGAAAAACTTAGCGTAAGATATTTGATATTCGGCGGCGAAGCTTTGAATCCGTCAAAGTTAAAATCATGGCACGAATCCCACCCCGAAGTAACTATCGTCAATATGTACGGCATTACGGAAACTACCGTACACGTAACTTATCGTGAAATAGGAGATAAGGAAATCGAACGTGGCATAAGCGAATAGGAACGTCAATCCCAACTCTTAAAACTTATATCATGAACGGCGACCAGCTTTGCGGAATCGGAGTACCGGGCGAAATGTGCGTAGCCGGTGACGGCGTTGCGAAAGGTTATTTGAACAGACCCGAACTTACGGCGGAGAAGTTTGTTAAGAATCCGTTCGGCGAGGGCAGAATGTACCGTTCGGGCGACTTGGCAAAATGGCTGCCGGACGGAAACATTGAGTATCTCGGAAGAATTGACGAGCAAGTCAAAATCCGTGGTTTCAGAGTTGAACTGGGAGAAATCGAAAGCCGAATCAGAGAAATTGAAAATATTAAAGACTGTGCAGTTATCGCAAGAAACGACAGCACAGGCGATAAAGCAATTTATGCTTATTACACAGGCGACAGCGAAGTTTCCGTATCGGAAATAAGAGATTATATAAGCGGCTCATTGCCAAATTACATGATACCTGCTTATATGATGCACGGCTCATTGCCAAATTACATGATACCTGCTTATATGATGCAGATTGAGAGTATTCCCGTTACAAGAAACGGCAAACTTGACAGAAAAGCATTGCCGGAAATCGAAGCAAAAGCCTCTAACGAATATATTGCTCCGAGAACTCAGACAGAAGAAATTATATGCAATATTTTTGCAGGAGTTCTTAATATTGAGAAAGTGGGAATTAACGATAACTTCTTTGAGCTTGGCGGACATTCGTTAAGAGCGACAAGGCTTGTAAACTCTATCGAAGAGCAAACGGGAGTTAAGATTGCCCTCAGAGAAATTTTTGTTCGCTCAACGCCGGAAGAGCTTGCGGAAATCGTTGACGGCAGAGCGGGCGAAACTTACCGGTCTATTCCAAAGGCAGAGGAAAAGGAATATTATCCGATGTCCTCAACTCAGAAGAGAACGTATCTTATTTTGCAGCTTGACCCCGAGTCGACAGCGTACAATATGCCGTTTAGTATGAAGATGACAGGAGAGGTATATCCCGATAAGCTGGAATCTGCGCTTCAGCAAATGATAAACAGGCATGAAATTCTGAGAACAGCATTTATCACTGTTGACGGCGAACCCGTACAGAAAATTCTTGAAAGCGTTCATGCGGACTTTGAATATATTACAAGTTCCGAATCCGATGAAGAAATTATAAGAGAGTTTTCGGCTCCATTTGATTTGAGCAATCCGCCTCTTGTTCGCGTAAGGCTTGTTAACAAGGGAGATTACCATTTGTTCTTTATGAATATTCACCATATTGTTTCCGACGGCATGAGCCAAAGCATATTTGTCAGCGAGCTTACGGCATTGTACAGCGGAAAAGAACTTGAACCTCTTACGCATCAGTACAAAGATTACAGCGAGTGGATGAGAACACGCGATATAGGAAGTCAGGCAGAGTATTGGAAAAATCAATTCGGCGATGAAATTCCTGTTTTGGATATGCCGCTTGACTATGTCAGACCGCAAATGCAGAGTTATGCGGGCGGTGCGGTGTCTTTGTCTACGGATAAACAGTTATATTTTGCAATAAAAGAGCTTGCGGAGAAGACAGGAACAACCGAATATATGATATTCCTTGCGGCATTAATGGCAGAATTGAGCAAGTACAGCCGACAGGAAGATATTGTAATCGGCAGCCCGATAAGCGGAAGAACACACAGAGATACCGAAAAAATGCTTGGTATGTTTGTAAATACGCTTGCTTTGAGAGGATACCCCGAAGGTCGGAAGAAATTTGTTGACTTCCTGAATGAAATTCGCGAAACTTGTTTGAATGCGTATGAAAATCAGGAATATCCGTTTGAAGAGCTTGTGGAAGAAGTTGCTGTTCGCCGCGATATGTCAAGAAATCCGCTGTTTGACGTATTGCTTGCAATGCAGAACAATGAAGAAGCAAAAGTCGAGTTAAATCTCGGTTCGGTTGACGATGTTGTTTCTTCTCAGGCAGAGGCTATTGTTGACTTAGCATTTAATGTTACCGAAACGGATTATTCTTTCAGAATAGATTTGGAATACTGTACAGACCTGTTTAAGAAAGAATCTGCCGAAAAGATAGCCGAACATTATATTCGGACATTGAAGTCGATAACATCGGACGTTAATCAAACAATTTCGGATATTGACATTGCGGCTGATGAGGAAATAAGGCTGATACTTGACGTTTACAACAATACTTATTCCGATTATCCGAGAAACAAGACGGTTGTAGACATGATAGAATCGCAGGCAGCTGAAATTCCGGACAATATTGCGTTAATATTTGAAGACAGTACAATGACTTATTCGCAGTTGAACAATATGGCAAATTCGCTTGCCCATGCTCTTATTAATGAGGGAGTTGGCAGAGGGCAAAGAGTAGCGTTAAGCGTTGAAAGAAATCTTATGCTGCCTGTGGCAATACTTGCCGTATTGAAGACAGGGGCGGCATATTCTCCGATAGACGCGTCATTGCCTGCCGAAAGAATTGGCGTTATGCTGAAAGACATTAACCCGATTTGCATACTCACCGAGGACGGAATGGGATTTGAAGAGTTCGGCATTAAGAATATAAGCATTAGCGACGAAAGCATATATGCGGCAAACAGCAATCCTGTCGAAGTTCGCACATCTCCCGATGATACGGCGTACATTATGTACACTTCGGGAACGACAGGCACGCCAAAGGGCATTATTATTTCTCATAAGGCTCTTATGTGCGACGTCAACAGCTTTGTTAAAACTTATAATGTCAACAGAAATACAGTTTGCCTGCAGCAAGGCTCTTATACGTTTGACCTTTTTGTAGAGGAGATTTATCCTACCTTGTGCCACGGCGGAAAAGTATTGATTATGTCGAAGTCACTTTTGCTCAATGTTCCCGAAGCACATAAATATATGCGTGATAATCGCGTAAGCATAGTTCATATGACGCCAATGCTTATAAGCGAGTTTAACAAATATTCATGGAGCGATTCGATACGAACGTTTATTGTCGGCGGCGAAAAAGTTCTGACTAAGCACGTCAAGCCTCTGTATAATTTGGACTGTGAGATTTATCAAGGCTACGGTCCTACGGAAAATACTGTTATCGCATGTTTGTATCAAATCCGTAAAGCAGGCGACAATACAGTTCCGGCTGATGATTGGGATATTCCGATAGGTTATCCGAAGAGAAACACAAAAATTTATATTGTCAGCGGCGATAAGCTTTGCGGCATAGGAGTTCCGGGAGAGCTTTGCATAGGCGGCGAAAGCCTTGCGGACGGATACTTAAATCTTCCCGAACTTACGGCTGAAAAATTCGTTAAGAATCCGTTTGGCGAGGGCAGAATGTATCATTCGGGCGACTTGGCGAGATGGCTGCCCGACGGAAATATCGAGTATCTTGGAAGAATTGACGAACAAGTTAAGATTAGAGGTTTCAGAATTGAGCTTGGCGAAATTGAAAGCCGAATCAGAGAAATTGATAATATTACAGACTGCGCGGTAATTGCAAAGAATGACAGCTCAGGCGAAAAGGCTATTTATGCGTATTATGTAAGCGACAGTGAAATAAGTGTGTCTAAAGTAAGAGATAGGCTAATAGAAGTACTTCCGAACTACATGATACCGTCATACATGATGCAGATTGAAAGCATTCCTGTTACAAGAAACGGAAAGCTTGACAAGAAAGCGTTGCCCGATATAGAGTTTGACAGACAATCAGAATATGTTCCGCCGGAGAACGAACTGCAAAAGATGCTTTGCGATATTATGGGCGAAGTGCTGAAAATAGACCAATTTGGCATAACCGACGATTTCTTTGAATATGGCGGAGATTCGATAAAAGCCATTAAAGTAGTGTCGCTTTTGCGTAACAACGGATATGAAATTGCGGTAAGAGATATTATGCAGAATCATACTGCAGCGATATTGCAGAATATGCTCACGGTAAGCGGAAGCAAGCTGCAATATGAGCAGGGCGAAGTTTCGGGAGAATTGCCGAACACACCGATTATTGATGAGTTTATTAGCTGGAATCTTGATTATGCGGATTATTTCAATCAGAGTATGTGTCTGCCGATAGATGACAGCATAGACGAGTCCGTATTAAAGACTGCGTTTACAGAAATAGTGACTCATCATGATATGCTTCGAGCAGTAATGAAAGCAGGCAAAGTGAAGATATTGCCCGTGTCGGAAAGTAAGCTGTTTGAACTTTATACTATTGACTTGTCCGACTTTGACGAACCGTATGCGGCATTGGAGCAGAGGTGCAATGAAATACAAGCGTCAATGAATCTGTCCGAAGGACCGCTTGTTAAGGTACTGGCATTTAAATCAGAGGGGCAGAAATACATTGCAGTATTTGTTCATCATCTTGTAATTGACGGCGTATCGTGGCGAATTATTCAAGACGATTTCAAGACAATAGTTTCTCAGCTTGCAAGCGGCGAGGAAGTAAGACTTCCCGAAAAGACAGCGTCATACATAGACTGGAGCAAAGCTTTGAAAGAATTTGAAAATTCCGAAGAGTTTGAAGAAGTCAGAACGTACTGGGGAGAACAGCTTGAAACATTGACAGAAAACACATTCGGCACGTCAAACGGCACGGACGACAAGGCAGAGAGCCGAACAGTTACGGTTGAATTTGACGAAGAAGAAACAGCGTTGATTAAGAAATCCGTAACGGCATTCAATTCTAATCTTTTGGATATATTTATTTCCGCATTTGCGGCAGCGGCAGAAGAAGTAACGGGCAGCAGCAGCGTAACGATTATGATAGAAGACAACGGACGCAGAGAGCTGCCAAATGAAATTCTGATTGACAGGACAGTTGGCTGGTTTACCAATACATATCCGATTGTTGCTGAAAAGTGTGAAGATTGGGAAGAAACGGTTATACGCAATAAAGAAACCCTTAGAAATGTTCCTTACAATGGATTAGGCTTTATGCGTGTTAACAATGGCACAGCAAACACCAAAGAATTTGTACTGTTGAATTATTTAGGCGAGTTTGGTTCTGAAAATGGTTCGGAAGCAGATGATTCCGGAATATCTTTAGGCAAATCATTTGCAGATGACCGAACTCATATAGACAATGACATTGCTGTAAACGGTGCAGTCGGAAACGGACAGTTAAGTTTCAGCGTATCGTACAACAGCGGCAAGTTGTCTGACAGCGACATAAACGATTTGTGCGGATATTTCAGAAAATACTTGCTTGAATTAGCCGAATATTGCGACGGTTACGGAAGCACAATGTACACTGCGTCTGACTTCTCAGATGACCTTGACAGTGAAGACTACGATTCAATTCTTGATTTGCTGTAATTAAATTATCTCCGCTTTTTTGAAAAAAAAGCTTGGCAAAAAACTTAACGGGGGTTACATCGAGTGCGTTTATATTATTTAAAACTTTGATGAGAACTTGTTAAGTTTTTGCCCCGCTTTTTTCAAAAAGCGGGCGGATTCCAAAGGCGGAGCCTTTGGTGGGTTATTAAGGGCAAAGCCCTTAACGATATATTGCTCTTAAAAAAAGTTTTGTATTTTTGTATAATGTTCAGTTATTCAGAAAGGAGGTTATCAAGTGAACAAAAAAGAAAAATCGCAAAAGATACAGGATATATATTCGTTGACGCCGCTTCAGGAAGGCATGCTGTATCATTACAATTCCGAACCCGATTCTACGGGATATATTTTGCAGTCGGTGTATGATATAGATTTTGAACTGCGTGAAGATATGCTCGGCAATGCGATTAAATTGCTTGCGGCAAGATACGATGTGCTTCGCACAACAATACTGTATGAAAAAGTTAAAACTCCAAGACAGGTGGTTCTTAAAGAAAAGCCTGTGGAGTGTATAATCACCGATTGTACAGAGTGCAAAGCGGAAGAAATTCCCGAAATTGTTTCAAAAATTGTGCGAAAAGACTTGCTGAGAGGCTTTAATCTTCAAAAGGACTCGCTGATAAGATTCACTTATATAAAATGTCCGGATAAAAAAAGCAAACTGCTTTTTTCAATTCATCATATCATTATAGACGGCTGGTGCAATAAGCTTCTGTTAAATAAATTAATGGAATATTATTCTCTGTTAGTTGGGGGAGTTTCTTTTGACAACGCTTTAAAAATGGCTGCAAAAGAAAGAGCAGGCAAGAGCGAATATAAAGATTATATTAACTGGATACAGAAAAACGACGCCAAAAAAGCGTTAAATTATTGGCGAAATTTGCTTGATGATTTTCAAGGGGCAAACAAAATTATGCCCTTGGAAAAACCCGAACGCTGCCGGGAGCAGAATGTTGAGATAAGCTGCGAACTGGATAAAGAAGTGTCTTCGCAGCTGATGAGTATTACTCGGGAAATGAATGTTACAATTAATACTGTAATGGAAACATTGGTGGGAATACTTGTCCAAAAATCCACAGGCGACAACGATGCAGTTATGGGAAAGGTTGTTTCCGGAAGAGATGCCAACATTCCCGGAATAGAAAGCATTATCGGTTTGTTTATCAACGCTATTCCTCTCAGAGTAAACAACAGCGATGACCTCACGTTCAAAACGCTTGTTATGAACCAAAATCAACAAGCTGTTGAAAGTTCGGAGTTTTCTTATTGTTCTTTAGGCGAAATACAAAATCTTACGGTACAGAAAAGAGATTTAATAAATATATTATTTGTATTTGAAAATTATGATTCGTTTGGAAGTTCGTCGCCTGCGTCAGCCTCGGGCGGAGAGAGTTCTATTGCGGACGAATACAGCAGAGAACAGACAAACTATGATCTTACGATTACTGCTTGTTCGAATGATACAAATATTTTAGTGAATTTTGACTATCTAACCGATAAGTACAGCCGCAGCGATATACAGCTGCTTATAGACAGGCTGAAAAAAATCTGCGAAGCTGTCGCTCAAAATCACGATATCAAAATATCGGATATTGACTGCTTAACAGACGGCGAAAAAGAAAAAATTCTTAATGACTTTAATTCCAATAAAATTGATTATCCGAAAGATAAGACAGTCATTGATTTTCTGGAAGAAAAAGCTGTTGTTATGTCCGACAGAGTTGCTCTAAAGCATGAGGACAAAACGGTAACTTTTAAAGAATTGAATTATAAAGCCAACTGTTTGGGAAACACCCTTAGAAAAAAGGGAATTGGAACAGAAGACTTGGTTATACTTATCGCCGGACGAAGCAGCGAGATGATAGAGGCAATATACGGCATATTGAAATCGGGAGCGGCGTATGTTCCGGTTGACCCCGATGTGCCGGAAGACAGAATTAAATTTATTGTCGAAGACTGCTCGGCAAAAGCTGTTGTGACATTTGGAGTAAATCTTGATTTTGACGTAAACGCCGAAGTTTTGCGTTACGAAGATGTTGCCTTTAACGATGAGCTTGGAGAAAATCCCGAAAAAATTACAACAAGTGACAATATCGCATATATCATTTATACGTCAGGCACGACAGGCAAGCCAAAAGGCGTTATGATTGAACATAAAAGCCTTGCGAACTTGATTTGTGTTTATGAAAAAGAGTATGGCATGACTGAAAAGGATATTGCCCTGCAATTTGCGAACTATTGTTTTGACCAGTCCGTATGGGAAATATTTAGCATAGTAAAAAGCGGCAGCGCTCTTTGCACGATTCCCGACAGTTATGTTAAAGACCCTGAAAAATTGTCGGAGTACGCCGAAAAAGAAGCTGTTACTGTTATGCTGATGACGCCGACATATATTAATTTGTTGAACGCGGCATTGTTTAAAACTCTTCGGCTGCTTGATTCGGGCGGAGAAGCCGGTAATTTGGACACATTGAAGCAATGGCAAAAGACAGGTAAGCGTGTGTTAAATACATATGGCCCGACTGAAACGACTGTAAATGCGTCAAGCTACAAAATTACGGTTGAGTCTGACAAAATGCTTATTGGAAAGCCAATGGCAAATCTTCAGTTCTATGTAATGAACGGCGATAAGCTTTGCGGTATTGGAGTGCCGGGCGAGCTGTGTATTGCCGGCGACGGTGTGGCAAGAGGTTATTTGAACAGACCGGAATTAACCGATGAAAAGTTTGTTAAAAATCCTTTTGGCAAAGGAAAAATGTACCGTTCGGGCGACTTGGCAAGGTGGCTGCCGGACGGAAATGTAGAGTGTCTTGGAAGAATTGACGAACAAGTAAAAATCAGAGGCTTGAGAATTGAATTAGGCGAAATTCAAAGCAGACTGAGAGAAATAAGCTTTATAGACGATTGTGCGGTTTTGGTAAAAACAGACGCAAGCGGTGAAAAATCCATTCATGCGTATTTTGTAAGCGAGCAAGCCGTTAATATTGCGGATGTAAAAGCAACTCTCGGTAAAAATTTGCCTAAGTATATGATACCTGCATATATGATGCAGATACCTGTTATTCCTGTTACAAGAAACGGAAAAATTGACACAAGGGCATTGCCCGAAATAAGCACGGACACGGGCATTGAGTACGTTAAGCCGCAAACGGAAGTTCAGGCTGCAATCTGCGAAATATTCTGTAATATTCTTGGAGTAAAAAGAGTAGGCATAAAGGACGATTTCTTTGAAATGGGCGGACATTCGCTGCGGGCAACTCGTCTTATAAATGCGATTGAAACTCAGACGGGCGTAAAAATTCCGCTTAATAAAGTCTTTAAAAATACAACTCCCGAGCAGCTTGCGAAATTAGTAGAGGGAGATTCCGCAAAAGATTACGTTCCTATTCCAAAGGCAGAGGAAAAGGAATATTATCCGATGACTTCCGTACAGAAACGCACATACTTTATCCAACAAATGGATCCCAAGTCTATTGCGTACAATATACCTTATTTCACTAAGATGAAAAAGAATGCCGACCCTGAAAGAATACGGGAAGCATTCCGAAAGATAATTGAAAGACATGAGATATTAAGAACTGCGTTTTGTGTTGTAGACGGCGAACCCATGCAGAAGATATACGATAGTGCGGAGCCTGATTTTGAATATATTGTCAGCGATGAAGAAGACGAAAAACTCATTGCAGACTTTATAAGACCTTTTGACCTTAGCCGTCCCTCGGCAGTAAGAATGCGTGTTGTCGAGAAGAAAGATTATTGTTTGCTGCAGCTTGATATTCACCATATAATCAGCGACGGCATGAGCACAAAAATTCTGACTGACGAATTTGCGGCTTTATATAACGGAGAAGAATTGCCGCCTGTCAACAGACAGTTCAAAGATTACAGCGAGTGGATGAACTCAAGGGATTTTTCTTCGCAGGCGAGATACTGGCAGGAACAGTTTGCGGACGAAGTGCCTGTGCTTGAAATGCCTTACGATTATGTCAGACCTGTTTCGCAAAGTTTTGACGGAACTATGACAGAGGGCATAATAGACAGTGATTTAAGGGAGCAAATAGAGCATATTTCATATCGAACGGGAGCTACGGAGTATATGATACTTCTTGCGTGCTTTATGATTACTTTAAGCAAGTACAGCCGACAGGAAGATATTGTTGTGGGCAGCCCCGTAAGCGGAAGAACGCACAGCGATACTGAAAAAATGCTTGGTATGTTTGTAAATACTATGGCAATGAGAGGAAAGCCCGAGGGAAACAAACGTTTTTCGGATTTCCTTTCGGAGATAAAGACAACCTGTATAAATGCGTATGAAAATCAGGAGTATCCTTTTGAAGAATTGATTGACGCAATAAATGTAAAGCGTGATATGTCAAGAAATCCGATTTTTGACGTTATGTTCACTCTGCAAAATAACGAGTCAAGCAAGGCTGAATTAAAAGACGGCTCGGCTGTTTCGGGCGTTGAATTTAAGAGTTCGATAGCGAAATTTGACCTTACTCTGAATATCACTAAAGCAGGCAAACTGTATTTAGTTGACTTGGAATACTGCACAGCCTTGTATAAAGAGGATACCGCTCAAAGGATACTTTCGCATTTTATAGAAACCGTAAGGGAAGCAGTTTCGGATACGGCTTTGACTATCAATGAAATTAATATGCTGTCGGAGCAGGAAAGAAAAGAAATTCTTGAAATTTTCAATTCCGAAAGTAATGATTACCCAAAAGACAGACTTATCATAGACGATATTGAGGAGCAGGCAGAAAAAAATCCGGAAAATACGGCGGTTGTTTTTGGCGGAGAAAGCCTGACATATTCAATGTTCAGCGGACGGGCAAATAATATCGCTTATAAGCTTAGAGCAATGGGCGTTAAACCTGATGATTACGTTGCAATTATTGCAGACAGAAGTTTGGAAATGATGTGTGCAGTTTACGGCGTTTTGAAATCGGGCGGAGCATATGTGCCGATAGACCCAACATATCCGCAGGAAAGAATAACGTATATGCTTACCGACTGCATGCCAAAGGCAGTTATTGTTTTCACGAATGAAAATATAGTATTGCCCGACAGCTTAGCGGCGATAGATTTGCATAATGCCGAATTTAAAGAAGTCGCTGCCGAAAATCCGCCTCATGTTAATACGGCAGATGATTTGGCATATTGTATTTACACTTCGGGAACAACAGGAAAGCCAAAGGGAGTTATGGTTGAGCATCACGGAGTTGTAAATCTTGCCGGCTATATGAAAGAATATTTAAATATCTCCGAGAATGACAGAGTTATGCTTTTCTCCAATTATATATTTGACGGTTCCGTATGGGAAATGAACATGGCGTTTGCAAACGGAGCGGCGTTATATATTCCCGACGACGAAACGGTCAGAGATATATCAATCATGGAGGAATACGTTAAAACAAATCATATTACAGTATCATATTTCCCACCTGCTTACTTTGAACAGGGCAATTTCCCTCTTGACAACTGCATTATTACGGCAGGTTCGCAGTCAACAAAGAGTATAGCAGCCAAAGCGTCCGCAACATCAGCCTATATGAATTCCTACGGACCTACGGAGGCGTCTGTTTGTTCTTCCAACTTTATATTGAAGAAATCGGAGTCTGTTCCGGATACAATATCTATCGGAACGCCTATTTCCAATGTACAAATATATATTATGACAGGAAATAATCTCAGCGGAATAGGAGTTCCGGGAGAATTGTGCATAGCAGGCTCGGGAATTGCAAGAGGTTACCTGAACAGACCTGAGCTTACGGCGGAGAAGTTTGTGCAAAATCCGTTTGGCAAAGGCAAAATGTACCGTTCGGGCGATTTGGCAAGGTGGCTTCCGGACGGCAGCATAGAGTATTTAGGCAGAATAGACGAGCAAGTAAAAATCAGAGGTTTCAGAGTTGAGCTTGGCGAGATTGAAAGCCGTCTGAAAGAAATTGACAGTATCAGAGAATGCGCAGTAATAGCGAAAGCAGACAGCACAGGCGAAAAATCAATCTACGCTTATTATGTAAGCGGCGAAGAAGTGAGTGTTTCGCAAATCAGAGAAGTTCTCGGTCAGGTATTGCCTGATTATATGATACCCTCGTATATGATGCAGATTGATTCGATACCCGTTACCAGAAACGGAAAGCTTGATAAGCGAGCATTGCCCGATATTGCGGCAAAAACGACCGACGAATACGAAGAACCTCAAACCGATAAGGAAAAGGCAATTTGTACGGCGTTTGAAAGTGTTTTGAACGTGGAAAAGGCAGGCAGGAAAAACAGCTTCTTCGAGCTTGGCGGAGATTCCATAAAGGCAATAAGAATAGTTTCTAAACTTAGAAGTATGGGTTATACTGCGGCAGTTAAAGACATTATGACGCAGAAAACTGCCGAAAAGATAGCCGATTACATAACGCATGAAACAACAGCGTCACGCTATGAGCAGGGCGAAGTCAGCGGAAAGGTTGAGAAGACTCCGATTATAAAAATATTTGATAATTGGAAATTTGCCCGTCCCGAATACTTTAACCAAACCACAATGATTACGGTTACAGGCTATGAGAACAAAGTTATAAAAAATGCGGTTGAAGCTCTTGTAAAGCACCATGATATTTTGCGTGGAGTTTACCGTGAAAACGAATTGCAGATATTGCCCGTAAGCGAAAGCAAACTGTTTGATTTTTATGAGTTTGATTACGGCGGACAAGATAATCTGAGAGATATAATAGAGAAAAAATGCGAAGAGATACAAGGAAGTATTGACCTTGAAAACGGACCTCTTGTAAAAATTGCCGTTTTTGATATCGGAGATTCTAAATTAATGATGTTCTGCATACATCACTTGTTGGTAGACGGCGTATCATGGCATATTCTTACAGAAGACTTTAATGCGGCAGCCGAACAGCTGGCTCGGGGCGAAAATGCAGTTCTGCCTGAAAAAACGGCGTCGTTCATTGAGTGGAGCCGTGTTCTTAAAGAGTACGGAGAAACTATGCAGGAGAGCGAAAAAGAGTTTTGGCATGAAATGGTTTCTCAAATTCCGTCAGGCATTATCAAAGTGAATGCTAATGAAGATGAGGAAAATATGTCGGCAAGCAGTCAGATAATTTCTTTCGACAGCGAAACAACTCAATACTTGCTGAAAAAATCGGGAAATGTCAGCGGAGCAAGAATAGACGAGTTAATGTTGAGCAGTCTTGCTAATGCGGTAAAAGACATTACGGGTCAAACTCGCACGGCAATACGTCTTGAGGGTCACGGCAGAGAAAAAGTTTCCGACATTATGATAGACCGTACGGTAGGCTGGTTTACAAATGCTTATTCAGTAGTGCTTGACAGCGGCGATGATATTTACGAAAATATTATAAATGCTAAGGAAATTTTGAGAAAAGCGTCGCAGTGGAAGCTTGGGTGCAGTTTCGTGTCTGAAAATGCGTTAGTGCCTGAAATTTCATTTAACTATCTTGGCGAATTTTCAAGCGGAGAAAATATTGACAGCGAATATTCGTCGGGACAAGCCTCCGCACCCGAAAATATAGGAGATAAAGGAATAAGCATTAACGGACAAATATTTGACGGACAGCTTTACTTTGACGTTTCGGGAACGGGCGGCAAATTTAACGAAAAGCTTGTTAAAGCTTTGGCAGAGCGGTTCAAAGCAAACCTTGAAGCAGAAGCAAGATACTGTTCGGAAAATATTGTTAATGAGAAGACGGCGAGCGATTACGAAGTATATGATTTGTCGGTTGACGAGTTCAGAAAACTGAAAAAATCATTGGGTAAAGAAATAGAAAAGATTTATTCTCTCACGCCACTTCAAGAGGGCATGCTTTTCTATAATATTGAGAACGAAGAGTCTACGAGTTATGTCTTGCAGAGTGTCTTTAAGATGAATGTCGAACCGAACGAGGAAATATTGAAAAAAGCATTAATGCTGCTTTCCGAGAGATACGAAGTTTTAAAGACAGCGGTTATTTATAATGATATTCCCAGACCAAAACAAGTTGTCTATAAAGAGAGAGTACCCGAACTCAGCGTAATTGAAACTAACAGCAGCGAAGAATTTTCCACATACATACAAAAAGATGTGGAAAAAGGTTTCCGTCTGGACAAAGATACGCTTCTTCGAGTGACGATATTGAGAAGTCCCGATAAATGCAGCTTGATATGGACAATTCATCATATAATCATAGACGGTTGGTGTTCGGACTTGCTGTTTAAGGCTCTTATGACGTATTACGGTATGATATCCGAGGGCAAGCCTATTGACGAAATCAGAGCGGAAATAAAAGCCGAAAAGGCGGTGCAGGGCGAATACAGCGATTATATACGTTGGATAGAAAGCCGAAATATTGAAAAAGCGAAAGTTTATTGGAAAGATTTGCTTAGCGGTTACGAGAATGACACGGATATCGTTCCAATGAAAAAGCCTGCGGCAACTGCCTCTCAAATGGAAAGGATATGCGGACTGCTGAGTGCCGAAACAACATCTAAATTGATGAAAATGGCAGAAGAACGTCAAAGCACAATAAATACCGTAGCCGAAACTGCGTGCGGTATTCTGTTGCAGAGATATATCGGAAATGACGACGTAGTTTTCGGAAAAGTAGTATCGGGCAGAAATGCGGAAATTAAGAACATTGAAAACATAGTGGGTCTTTTTATCAATACAATTCCAATCAGAGTTGTTTCAACTGCCGAAACGACAGTTGGAGAGTTGATAGAAAATCAGCAAAAGCAGGGCTTAAAATCTACGGAGTTTGATTTCTGTTCGCTTGCGGAAATTCAAAGCATGACTCTTCAGGGTTCTGAGTTGATAAAGGTTTTATACGCTTTTGAAAACTATGCATCGGGAACTGCCGAGGAAAACGACGGGAAAGAAAACGGCGGAGGAAAGAAAGCTTTTGATGTGGAATCTTCCAGAGAGCAGACAAACTACGGAATTTCCATAAGCTGCCATACCGAAAACGGAAGATTGGCATTTGAAATAATGTACGATCCAAGCCGCTACCCGTCTGATGAAATAGACTTGCTGCTTGATAGACTAAGCAATATATGCGTTCAGATGTCAGAGTCTGCCGATAAGCTTGTAAGCAGCATTTCAGAGATTACGGACGAAGAAAAGGGCAAAATTCTCACAGAGTTTAACGCAACGGAAACTTCCTATCCGAAAGAAAAGACTATTGTTGAATTGTTTGAAGAACAAGCGGCAAAAACTCCCGATAACACTGCCGTTGTTTTTGGCAGCGTAAGCTTAACATATTCCGAACTAAACGCTCGAGCAAACACTATAGCTTATAAACTTAGAGAAAGCGGCATACAGCCCGATGATTTTGCGGCTATTATTGCGGACAAGGGAATAGAGGTTATATGCGGTATTTTTGGAATTTTGAAAGCAGGCGGAGCATATGTGCCGATAGACCCGACTTATCCGCAGGAGCGAATAAGCTTTATAATTAAAGACTGTAAGCCGAAAGAAATTCTGCTTTTTACAGACGAAAATATTGTGTTGCCCGAAGATGTGCCGGTTATAGATTTGCACAACGAAGAGTTTTACAAAGGTATTTCCGAGAATCCGACTTGCGTAAATAAGCCGAGTGATTTAGCGTACTGTATTTACACATCGGGAACAACGGGACAGCCTAAAGGCAGCCTTATTGAGCAAAAGAGCGTTGTAAGACTTGTCAGGAATACGAATTACACAGAATTGAACGAGCATACGGTTATTTTGCAGACAGGCTCAATGTCCTTTGACGCCTCTACATTTGAAGTTTGGGGTACGGCTCTTAACGGCGGAACTCTTCACTTGATAAATAAGGACTTAATGCTTAATGCGGAATTGTTTAAGAACTATATGATTGTAAATCATGTCAATACGCTGTTTATAACTACCGCATTATTCAATCAGTTTGTAAATGAAGATATTTCTATATTTGACTGTCTTGAACATCTTATGTTCGGCGGCGAGGCAACTTCGGAGAAGCAGGTTAAAGCGTTGAGAAGTCATAACGCAAGACTTGATTTCAGAAATGTTTACGGGCCGACCGAAACAACAACATTTGCCACACATTATATAATTGATAAAGAGTTGGAAAAAACGCCGATAGGCAGACCAATTTCCAACACTCAGACATATATTTTGAACGGCATGAAAATGTGCGGAGTTGGCATTCCGGGCGAATTGTGCATTACGGGCGACGGCGTTGCAAGGGGCTACTTAAACAGACCTGAGCTTACGGCGGAGAAGTTTGTGAAAAATCCGTTTGGCAAAGGCAAAATGTACCGTTCGGGCGACTTGGCAAGGTGGCTGCCCGATGGAAACATAGAATATCTCGGAAGAATTGACGAACAAGTCAAAATTCGAGGTTTCAGAATTGAGCTTGGCGAAATTGAAAGCCGCCTAAGAGAGATTGAGGGCATAAAAGACTGCGCCGTAATTGCTCGTCCCAACCCAATGGGAGAGAAAGCTATTTATGCGTACTATGTAAGCGATACGGAAGTAAGCGTAACTACAGTTCGAGATATGCTCAGCCAAGTAATTCCGTCTTACATGATACCGGCATAAATTATGCGGATTGACTCAATTCCCATGACGAACAACGGAAAGATTAACAAAGCGGCTTTGCCGTCTGTTACGGCTGAAACTGCGGTTGAATACGAAGAACCGCAAACAGATGTTGAAAGAGCCATTTGCAAAGCTTTTGAGATGATACTGGGAACGCCGCAGGTAGGCAGGAAGAATAATTTCTTTGAGCTTGGCGGAGATTCGATAAAGGCTATCAGAATTATATCAAAGCTCAGGAGCATGGGATATACGGCAGTTGTCAAGGATATCATGACGCATAAGACAGCCGAGAAAATAGCCGCATATGTTACCCAAGAAACAAAGTCTTTACAATACGAGCAGGGAGAAGTAAACGGTAAAGTTGAAAAAACGCCGATTATTAAGAAATTTGACAAATGGAACTTTAAACGCCCGGGATACTTTAACCAAGCCGTAATGCTCACGGTAACGGGATTCAGCAGCGAAGCAATCAAAAAAGCTGTTGAGAAACTGGTTAAGCATCATGACATACTGCGTGGAGTTTACCGTCAAAAAGAATTGATAATACTGCCCGTAAGCGAAAGCAAGCTTTTTGATTATTACGAATTTGATTACTCGTCAATGGATAACATCAAAGAGAGCGTGCAGAAAAAGTGCGAAGAAATTCAGGCAAGCATTGACATTGAAAACGGGCCTCTTGTAAAGAGTGCCGTGTTTGAAACGGGAACTTCAAAAGTTATGATGTTATGTATACATCACTTGCTTGTTGACAGTGTTTCGTGGCATATTCTCACAGAAGACTTTAATTCTGCTCTTGCTCAGGCAGCTTCCGGAAATAAAATTGTATTGCCTGATAAGACAGTATCGTTTATCGAGTGGAGCCGCAATATAAAAGAGTACGGAGAAACAATGTCTGTGAAAGAGCGTAACTTCTGGAAAGATATTTCGGAGCAAACGCCAAAGGGTATTATACAAATTCCGGATATAATCGAAGAAGATACGCTTTCGGGCAAAATGGAATCGATTGTTTTCGATAAGGAAACAACGGAATACCTGCTGAAAAAATCAGTCAATGTTAGCGGAGCAAGAATTGACGAATTAATGCTGAGCAGTCTTGCCCGTTCCGTAAAAGACCTTACCGGTCAAAGATATACGTCAATACGTCTTGAGGGACACGGACGAGAAAAGATTTCGGATATTATGACAGACCGTACCGTTGGCTGGTTCACGAATATGTACTCCATAGTTTTGGAAAACTTTGACGATGTTTACGAAAATATCATTCACACAAAAGAAGTGATGAGAAAAGCGTCGCAGTGGAAGATTGGCGGCAGTTTTGCCGAGTTGGACGGAGCGGAGCCGGATATTTCGTTTAACTATTTGGGCGAATATTCGGGCGATGAAAACTTTGCGGAAGAATATTCGGCAGGACAATCCACAGCAACGGAAAACGTAAGCAACAAAGGAATAATAGCGAACGGTCAAATTTATAACGGACAGCTTTACTTTGACATTACGGGTATAGGAGATAAGTTTAATGCGGAATTCGTTTCCAAGTTTGCCGAAAGGTTCAAGACAAATCTTGAAGCGGCTGCAAAGTATTGTTCCGAAAATCTTGTCGAAGAAAAAAATAAAATTGCAAAGATTTATTCTCTTACCCCGCTCCAGGAAGGCATGCTTTTCTACAATATTGAAAACGAAGCGTCCACGAGTTATGTCTTGCAGCATGTGTTCAACATGAGCATCGAGCTTGACACCGATATTTTAAGAACATCGTTAATGCTGCTTTCGGAGCGTTACGAAGTTTTAAAGACAGCAATCGTTTATAATTACATTCCCGAACCTAAGCAAATTGTATATACGGAAAGAATGCCCGAACTAAATGTAATCGAATTGAACAGCAGCGATGAATTTTCGGAATACATCGAAAAAGACGTTGACAGAGGTTTCCGCCTTGATGAAGATACGCTTCTTCGAGTAACGGTATTGCGAAGCGTCGATAAGTGCAGTCTTTTGTGGACAATTCACCATATAATTACAGACGGCTGGTGTTCGGAGCTTTTGTTCAATGCTCTGATGAAATACTACAGTATGCTTTCCGAGGGAACGGCAGCGGAAGAAATCAGAACTGAAATAAAGGCGGAAAAAGCCGAGCAGGGCGAATACAGCGATTATATCGACTGGATTGAAAAGCAAAATACGGAAAAAGCTAAGCTTTACTGGAAGAAACTTCTTGAGGGCTACGAAAATAATACCGAAATAACCCCAATGGAGAAACCGCCCCGAAGCAGAAAACAAATGGAGCGAATCCGCAGGACGGTAAGCGTGGACGTTACAAACAAGCTTGTTTCGATAGCCGAAGAGTATCAAAGCACTATTAATACAGTTTCCGAAGCGGCGTGCGGAATACTTATGCAAAGGTATACCGGCAGTAACGACGTGGTATTCGGCAAGGTAGTATCAGGCAGAAATGCGGCAATAAAGAATATAGAAAGCATAGTTGGACTGTTTATAAATACAATTCCCGTAAGAGTAATATCGGAACCGCAGACTACTGTTACAGAGCTGATAAAAAGTCAGCAGACGCAGAGCATGAACGGCACGGAATACGATTTCTGTTCTTTGGCTGAAATACAGCGAATGACATCTCAGGGTTCTGATTTAATCAAAGTGTTGTACGTATTTGAAAACTACACTTCGGGAACGGAATCTCAGAGAGAACAGACTCCCGAAGATAATGACAATAACGAAAACAGAGCTTTTGATATTGAAACCGTAAGAGAGCAGACGAATTACTCATTCTCTATCAGCGGTTATATTTCGGACGGAGAACTTGGCTTTGACGTTAAGTATAATCCGAACGAATTTTGTCAAAACGAAGTAGAACTGTTTTTGGAGCGTCTTTGCAATATTTGCACTGCAATGGCGGAGAATCCAAACGGACTTGTCAGCAGCATATCGGAATTGACAAATGAAGAAAGAGAAAAAGTTCTTACAGTATTCAACGATACAAAAGCCGAGTATCCGTCAGAAAAGACACTTGTTGAACTGTTTGAGCAGCAGGCGGAAAAAACGCCGAATGATACCGCAGTTATCTACAGAAACAGCAGTTTGACTTATGCCGAGCTTAATTCCAAAGCTAACGCATTAGCGTACAGGCTTAGAGAGCTTGGAATACAGCCGAATGATTTTGCCGCAATTATAGCCGACAGAAGTCTTGAATTAGTGTGCGGCGTATATGGAATTTTGAAATCGGGCGGAGCATATGTGCCGATAGACCCGACTTATCCGCAGGACAGAATAAGCTTTATGATAGAGGATTGTTTGCCGAAAGCAGTTCTTGTATTCACCGAAGAGAATATTGCGTTGCCTGAGAATGTAACCATAATCGACCTTCATGATGTTATGGGTGACAATGGCATTTCGGAAAATCCGCAGCGTGTAAATAAATCAAACGACTTGGCATACTGTATTTACACATCGGGTACAACGGGCAGACCAAAAGGAGTTGTTCTTGAACATAGTTCGGTTATAAATCACCTGACTGTAACGAGAGAAAAATTCTATCGAAACGGCGTAAAAGGCGACACACCGTTGTTTACGAGTTTTGCGTTTGACTTTACAGTTCCGGCATTGTTTGGCACGCTGCCGTACGGCGACAGACTTGCAGTTATGGAAAATATAGGCGATTTAGTTGCTTATTCAGAAAATAATACTATTTCAGTCTTTAAGATAACGCCGTCTTATTTCAACAGCATATACGATGCGTTTAAGAATCATGAGGGACAAGTAAAGACGGTAGTTTTTGGCGGTGAAACTCTTACTTCGGAAACAGTCAAGAATGCTCGTTCCGTTTTTGGCGAATCGGTAGTTATATTCAACGAATACGGTCCGACCGAAGCGACAGTATTTACTACGGCTGCGGAGCTTGCCGGAGATATGCCCGTAACAATCGGAAAGCCGGTATCAAATTCGCAAATTTATATTGTGAACGAAAACCGACTTTGCGGAATAGGAATAGCAGGCGAACTTTGCATTGCCGGAGCAGGCTTGGCAAGAGGTTATTTAAACAGACCGGAGCTTACGGCGGAGAAGTTTACGGATATTCCGTTTGCCGAGGGCAGAATGTACCGAAGCGGAGATATGGCAAGGTGGCTGCCTGACGGTAATATCGAGTATCTGGGAAGAATTGACGACCAAATTAAGATTCGAGGTTTCCGAGTTGAACTTGGAGAAATAGCTAACAGAATACGCGAGCTTGACATTATAAAAGACTGCGCCGTGCTTGCAAAGACAAGTCCTGCGGGCGACAAGGCAATTTATGCTTACTATACGTCCGATGAAGAAATCAAAGCAGCTGATTTAAGGGACAGACTGAGCGTATTGCTGCCGCATTACATGATACCGTCATACATGATGCAGATTGAGCAAATTCCAGTAACGCAAAACGGAAAGCTTGACAGAAACGCTCTTCCGGAAATTCTGATAAAGAGCGAAAAAGAATTTATTCCGCCGGAAACAAAGCTTGAAAAAGAAGTTTGCGAGGTATTGGGCAGCGTTCTTGGCGTTGACAAGGTAAGCTTGAACGATAATTTCTTTGAGCTTGGCGGAGATTCTCTGAAAGCGATACGAATTGTTGCAAAACTGCGTGAGTTGGGATATAACGTATCTGTTTATAATGTCATGCAGTATTCTCAGATAAAGCAGTTTATAGACGAAGCCGTAAACGATATCGAGCAAAGCAGAAATGTTGACGAATACGGACTTGCCGAAAGGACTGCATATACAAAATATGCGGAAACATATCTTGAAAAGTCTGTCAATGCGATATTGATTGATACTGCAAGCGTTGAATATCAAAAGGTAGAGCAGTCATTGAAAGCACTTGCCGAACATCATGATATTCTGAGAGCGTTGTGGAAAGAAGACACAATTCTTATTGATTCGACAGAAAGCGGCGGTTTGCCGAAGATAGAATTAATTGATTGTGCCTTAGATAATGTATCTGTTGAGCGGAAGTGTAAAGAACTGCGTGAGAGTGTTGATATCAAGAACGGTTCGGCAATACAAGCGGCAGTATTCGCTAATGGCGGCAGAATGAAAGTTATGATTGCGGCTGATTCGCTGATAATAGACACTAAGTTGCTGAGAATTTTAGCGGAAGATTTATTAAAGCTGTTAAATTCATCTTCGAGTGACGAGGGCAGTATTCTGTCGGATAAAACTAATTCGTTTATCAGTTGGAGCAGAGAACTTAACGCTTATCAGAAGACAAGTTTGTTTGCGTCAAACAGCAGATACTGGAGGAAGCTTATTCCGACAATCAGAGAGTATCGAATGTCCGAATTGTCCGAAAGCGGCGAGAGGCAAGAGGCACGCTTTACTATTGATTTAGGTACGGAAGAAGCGGCTGAAAAAATAAACTCCGCATTCAATACGGATTACAGAGATTTGATTGCGTCAGCGTTAGCCGAAGCGGCGGAAGCATTCACGGGCAATGTCAAGAACACAGTTATTTACAGCGACGATGTCAGAGGAGTTACTGAAACCGACTCGGATTACGCAAGAACCGTTGGAAGAATGAGTGTTCCGTACCCGATTTTGCTTGAAAAATGTGCCGAGCTTGACAATACTGTTATAGTTAATAAAGAAAGTCTTAATTCCGTACCGAACGGCGGCATGGAGTACGGCATGACAGAGGGTTGTCAAATTTCCGAAAAAGACTATATTCGTCTTACATACTTAGGCAATTTGCAGACGTCGAAATGTGACGGCGTTACAGATTTCACGCTTGATATGTACGAAGACAGCGGCTCGCCGATAGCGATTTGCAGTTACATTTGCAACAATCGTCTTGAAGTGACGGTAAGGTCATACAGTGGAGCAGCTGCTTTTGCAGGGCTTTATCAGAGAGCGTTGGAAAGCGTGTTTGAGTATTGCGGAAATAAAGACGAAAAAGTAATGACGGCGACGGACTTTGACAGCACTTTGGATATGGACGATTTCGGAGGAATACTTGACATTCTGAGCGGAAGAGATTTTTAATTAAAAATTATTTATATTTTTGTTAAAGCATTTGCCCGAGCTTGCTTTAAGTAAAGCTTGGGCGAATGCGTTTAAAAAAGGGTGTAAAAATATGCTTGATTTTATAACCGTCAACACGCACAGCAGTATAAAAATAACAGACAAAAAGGTGATTTATTCAGACCCGTTTCAAATAAAGGCTGAAAGTCACGACGCAGATATTATTTTAATAACGCATAATCATTTTGACCATTATTCGCCCGAAGACATCCGCAAGGTTATGAAGTCGGATACAGTTATAGTATGTCCTCAAACCGTGCAGGAATCTAAGGACATAGGGCTTGAAGTAAAGTTTATCTCTCCGAACGAATCTTTTGAAGTTTTGGGAATAAGCATAGAAACGATACCGGCATATAATAAATTGAAGCCGTTTCACCCTAAGCGGAATAATTGGGTAGGGTATATTGTCAACAGCGAGCAAAACGGACGAATTTACATAGCGGGCGATACGGATATAACAGCCGAGAATAAAAAAGTAAAATGCCGTATAGCGATGCTGCCGATAGGGGGCAAATTCACAATGAACGCTAAGCAGGCGGCAACGCTTGCAAACACTATAAAGCCAGAGTTTGCAATACCAATACATTACGGCAATATAATTGGCAAGCCGGAAGACGCAGATACTTTTGCAGAAAATCTTGATTCCGGGATAAAAGCAGTAGTTAAAGCTGATAAAAATAATTAAAAATAATTTAAAGAACAAAAAAACGGATATGCAAAGGAGGAAATTTCTGCATATCCGTAATTTTTATTTTTAGTGAAACACAAAGCGAAGAAAAACCGAAAGGTTATTTAATGAGGATTATTCGTTGTCCTTACGTTTGCCGAAGAACATCATAGCAGCTGCGCTGCTCATCATCAAGAAAGCTGTGCCAAGGAAAGAAGTAACATTACCTGTCTTTGGAGAGGTAGTACCGTTAGACGAGGAGTTATTCTTAGATGAAGTATTGCTTGTTATACTTGAAGTTGGCTTTGACGGTGTTGTTTTAGATGAATCGGAATCTTTCGGAGTTATTGGCTTAGGTTTATCCGAATCGGAATCTTTCGGAGTTATTGGCTTAGGTTTATCCGAATCGGAATCTTTCGGAGTTATTGGCTTAGGTTTATCCGAATCAGAATCTGTCGGAGGTGTCGGCTGAGGTGTATCCGAATCGGAATCAGAATCAAAGTCTTCGTTATCAGCCAGTTTATAATAATTCCAGTCGCCAAGAGATACAAATTCAAATGCAATATCTTTATTTTTTCTCTTGACAAACATATTAGCTTCAGACCCTTTATATCCTGCAATTATTATTGATGACGAATTATTATCTCCAAAGGCGTCATCGTCAATTGTACTCATATAGGGGTTAAAAAAAGCTATTCCATAATGCTTGCCTTTAGATTCCCCTTCAGGTATTATGTAAGCATTTTCTGAAAGCTTTGTATTCGCAAATGCACCTGCTTCAACTTTTTTAACACTTTCAGGAATATTTATACCTTTTAGGTTCGTATTTTTAAAACAATCCTTTGGTATATCATACTCCTCGATCGAATTGGGCAATTCTACATTCTCTAGCTTAATACAATCCTCAAAAACACCTTTTGTTTGTGAAGTTGCTGCTGACCAGTCTAAAGAGTACAATTCACTTTTTCCCCTATTTTCACCGTCTTGATATGTTTCAAAAACTACAGTTTCTAAATTAGAGCAACCTGTAAAGCTATAGATTCTAATACAACGTACTGTTGCGGGAATATGAATATCCTTTAGTGATTCACACTTGTAAAAAGCACCGTCTTCTTCTATCAAAGCACCATAATCACCAATTTCATTAAGGTTAGATGGCAGTATAATACTTTTCAACTTTGTACAGCCACTAAAGCAACTCTCTTCAATATGAGTAATTCCATCTGGTAATTTAGCGGTAGTGCCTATTCCGACCCTCTCTAAATTTGTGCATCCGTGAAATGCCGCTTTGAGTCTATCCAGCTTTGAGCCATCCTCAAAAGTAACCTCCTTAAGAGATTTAACTTTTGCAAATGATTGATTAATATCATGTACTTCACGAGGAATAACAACGTATTCAAAAGTCCAAGTATCGCTTTGTGCTGCATGATCCGCATAACCATTTAGTCGAACTTCTGTAACTGTCCACGCTTTGCCTTTATACGTAACGTCTTTAGGCAAGAGAAGTTTATGATCTGTTTTATACTCGGGTCTAACTTCACTGGAATACCAATCCTCATCAAATCCAACGATATAAGCAGACTGAGCATTGGAATAGTCATTTATTTGGAAAGTGAATCCATCAACACTAAATTTTGCCGTATCTTTGGAACCATTAAGCGTGACAGTCGTACTGCTTTTTTCAAAATCATTTTCTGCTGCGAAAGCGGATACGCTGCCTGCCGACATGCTGAGGATAAGTGCCGCACAACACATGCAGGCTAAAGCTTTTTTCATAAATAATCAACTCCTATAAAAAATGGTTTTGCATTCGAATGAATGCTTTATGCATATTGTAGCATTCATTTGAATGCTTGTCAAGTTTTTTTTTTAATTTTTATAGTACAATTTTTTATGGGAATACTTTTTTTAAAGAATTAAAACCCAAAAGAAGGTGCGATATATGTATCTGCGGCGGCTTAGAGATTTGCGAGAGGATAACGACTTTAAGCAGGAATACGTTGCCAGCGTGCTGAAAATTACACGACAGCAGTATCAACTGTATGAAAGCGGAAAACGCAGTTTGCCAATAGACAAGCTCGTGGAAATTTGCAGGCTGTATAATGTTTCTGCTGATTATATCCTTGAACTTAAAGATCAGCCTTAGAATGAAAAAATCCCCCCGCTGTACATTTTGCACAATAGGGGGGAAATAACTTATTGAAAATTACAAAATTTATATTGTATTTTTATTGGTTATATTCATTGAAAAATCTGTCAATGCCGTTCGCAATACCTTCTGTGATTTTGCACTGATTTTCATCGTTTGCCATTCGCAAATCTTCCTGTGGGTTTGTCATATATCCAACTTCTACGATAGTTACGGGAACTTTTGACCAGTTTATGCCTGACATTGTGTCGGTTTCCCAAACATATTCCTTATTGCAGCCCGTTGCGTTTACAAGCTCGTCCAATACATACGTTGATAATGCCTTGCAGTCATTGTATAAGTATGCGTTATAAGGATTATTGGGAGTTTGACACAATGTCATAGCACCGTTTTGAGCAGAATTGTCCGAGCCGTTTGCATGTATTCTTATAAATGCGTCCGCATGAGCATTGTTGGCGATTGTAGAGCGTTCGACATTGCTTATGTCAACGTCGTTTTCTGTGCGAACTTGAATTACTTCATAGCCTCTTGATTCCAAGTCGGCCTGTAATTTTAGTGCCAGCTGTAATGTAAGCTCATATTCCGGCAAGCCTGTTGTTCTGCCCTGCGTGCCGCCGCTTACTTTCATTTTAGTTTCGGACGCTCCGGGACCGATAGGCTCTTGAGCAGTATTTGCATGCTGTTGATGTCCTGCGTCAATTACAATTAATCTTTTGCCGTCCGTACGCTGATAAGGTTCTTCTGTGTCCGTGTCGGTGTCGGACGGCTGAGGGTCTTCAATGGGAGCAGGCGGAACGGGTTCTTCTCTGACTTCGGAAGAAGTAGTTTGAGATGAATTGTCAGTTTCATTTTGACTTTGATTTTGCTGTTCGTTAGAATCGTCTTCGACAGTGAATGTTCTTGTAACAATCGTGTTTGGAAAAAGAGAAGAAGAGGTGTTTTGAGATGAAGTAGTCTTTGACGACGTTGTTTTAGAAGAAGTAGTTTTTGAAGACGATTTGTCGGAATCGGAGGATTTTTCTCTGCGATATTCGAGTTTCTGAGTATCGGAAGAATTGTTCTTCTTTTTTTCCGAATTGCCGCTTGTTGTATCAGTATCGGAGCTTTTTGTATTGCTGTCCGTGTCCGACGTCTGTAAATCAGAATCGGTATTGGAATCAAAAGACGGTTCTGACGGCGTTTCTGAATAATATGTCGTTGGTCTGATTGGTTTAGGCATTTCCTGAGGTTTGCCGCATGAACACAAAGGCAGCAATAAGCTTAATACAATGGGAAATATTGCTGTTTTTTTGAAACGTAATTTCATTTTTACTCAGACACTTCCTTTAATTAATAAATTCAATGTAATCTGTTTAAGTTTTTTGCTAAGCTTTTTCTCAAGAAAGCTTAATTTCGTCTATGCTGTCGCTGACGTACATTTCTATTGTTCCGGTATCGGCACATTTTGCAAATTCGGGGTCAATGGGAAGTTTTGCGAGTACCTTTGTGTTGAACTTTGCGGCAATTTCTTCAATGTGGCTGTCGCCGAAAATGCTGTGTTTTTTGCCGCATTCGGGACACTGAAAATAGCTCATGTTCTCAACAATGCCTAAAATGGGAATGTTCATCATGTCAGCCATTTTAACGGCTTTTTCAACAATCATAGAAACTAATTCCTGCGGAGAAGTAACTATTATAATACCGTCAAGCGGCAGTGACTGAAAGACTGTTAACGCAACGTCGCCGGTTCCCGGAGGCATATCGACAAACATATAGTCAACATCGTTCCAGATAACGTCTGACCAGAATTGTTTTACAGTGCCGGAAATAACGGGACCTCTCCAAACTACGGGGTCTGTTTCATGCTCCAACAGCAGATTTACGGACATTACTTCTATTCCCGTTGATGTTATTGCAGGGAATATTCCGAGTTCGCTTCCCTTTGCTCGCTCTTTCAGTCCGAAAGCTTTGGGAATAGACGGTCCCGTTACATCGGCGTCAAGAATAGCCGACTGAAAACCTTTTCTTTGCATAGAAACGGCGAGCATAGACGTTACGGTAGACTTGCCAACGCCGCCTTTGCCGCTTATAACTCCAATTACCTTTTTTACGCTGCTGAGTTCGTTAAGTTCAATTTTCAAGCTCTGTTCGGATTTTGAACTGCAGCTTGTCGAACAGCTTTCGCAGTCATGAGTACAACCCATTTTGATAAACCTCCATTAATTTTTGATTTTTATAATTTGATGTAGGGCGAACTGTATGCCCGCCCTGTTGTTAACTTATTAATTATTATTTTTTCTCGTCATTTTCGAAGTGTTCGGGAAAATATACGTCTTCTGCCGCCACCATTTCAAAGCCGCTTGTGAAAGAATACGGCACGCTGTAACCAAAGCCGACAGCGGCTAAATATATAACTATGCCGTTGTCAACAATTTGCGAATGCAGCGGAAGTCCTACGGCAAAAAATGCCAGTATTACATACAATGACGGAAGTACCATTAAAATTAATACGGACGGACTGAATCTAATTACTTGTTTTCCGTCGCCAACCCTTGTCGCATAGAACAGCATCACTCCGAAAAATACTACAAGCGTCATTGTTACGCCGCTGTACAATGTTTGATTTGTAAGAGATGACGCAAGCTGCATTATAAAATAGCAGCATATTACATAAGCCGCCACAAGAAATGCCGAAAAAAACATATTCAATGCTTCTCTGTTTCTTTTTTTCATATTACAATATTCCTCCGTGTTCCGGTTTTACACAGTGTGTTTATATAAATCTCTCTTATTGTATCACGAAAAGTTTTATTATGCAAATTTTTTTTTAAAAAATTTTTATTTGAGAATCGCCGCAAGACAAACCCAGCCGTTTTCTTCATATTTTTCGATAATGTTAAATTTTTTGGTTACAGCTGTTTCAACTTCTTCGCAGCGGGTGTCAATAATGCCGCTCATAATGTAAACGGAATCTTTTTTCATAAATTGGTCAACGTCTTCGCTGAGAGAAATAATTGCGTCGGCAACGATATTGGCTGCAATAACGTCAAATTTTCCGCTGATTTTGTCGGCAAGATTACCGCAAATAACTTCAAATTTATCGGAAACGCCGTTAAGTTGGGCATTCTCACTAGCAGTTTTAACAGCCATTTCGTCAATGTCAACGCCTACGGCGTGTTTGCAGCCCAAAAGCAAGCCGGCAACAGCTAAAATTCCGCTTCCGCAGCCGATATCTAAAAATTGGTCGTTGGGTTTAACGTGCTTTTCAATAGCTTGCAGAACAAGGCGAGTTGTTTCGTGAGTTCCCGTGCCGAAAGCAAGACCGGGGTCTAAGTTAAGGACAATTCTGTCGCCGGAATCAAAGTTATCTCTCCAAGTGGGGCGAATCAGAAGTTTTTCACCTATTGGAATGGGATTGAAGTATTTTTTCCAGTTGTTCAGCCAATCCTCTTCAATGCAGGTATCGCATTCGATTTCATGAGGAATATTTTCGGCTGAATAACGCTCACGCAAAAAAGAGATTGCTTCCTGCGGATTTTCTTCGGGACTGATATAAACGTGAACAATGCCTTTAGAGCGGTCTTTTTGCAGAAGTTCTTCGTCAATCAAGTCAATATGAGCGATTTCCCGAACTTCTTGTTCAAGCATTGAATAGTCTTCGATATAAATGCCGTAAGGAACAGTCATTTGAGCGATATCGCCCGCAGCGTCAAGGTATTTAGAATCGACTATAATTTTAATTTCCGTCCAATCATTCACATGAATTTCTCCTTTTAATAAAAAATTTGTTTAATTGATTTGCTCTTGTTTTATGCCGAGGTAATCCATAAGTGCCTTTTGAAAAATTTTCGAGCAGTTAACTCCGTCTTTGTCTGCCATATCGGCGAGCCATGCGGGAAGTGACAGAGTTTTCTTTACAAAACGATTGTTAAGTTTATCTCTGAACGGAGGCATAAATACGTCTATTACTGCCGGGACTTCGTTGTTTTTACAATGAATATTGGTAATAGATGTAGGCTCGGGAATAGTTTCATTGTCCTGCTCCATTCCCCAAAGATGAAGTCCTAAAGCTTCGCGAGCATTTTTTAATGCTTCGTCCATGTTGTTAGCACAAGGCAGACACCCCGGCAAATCGGGAAATTCAATAGAAATACCGTCATCGGCAACATTAAAGACTGCAATAAATGAATATCTGTTTTTCATAGTAAATACCTCCGATTTAAGTCATGAGGAAAAATGGGCATTGTGTCCCATACTTTGGAATTTTAACACATAATTTATTACGTGTCAATAGTTTGGTGTCTGTAAATTTTGTTTGAATATAAATTTACTTTACGCATTTAAAACACTTGCAATTAATGGGAGTTTATGGTAAAATACGGTGTGTATTGAATTTATAGTAACGAATTGTTTTTGTGTTGTGTTTTGTTTTAAAGAAAAGAGGTTGCTGATTATGTGCGGTATATGCGGATTTACCGGAAAGCTCGATAAGCAAAAAGAAGTTGTAAGACGTATGGCTGATGTTATTACTCACCGCGGCCCCGACAGCGAGGGATTTTTTACGGATAATAATATTGCAATGGGCTTTAGACGACTGAGTATTATAGACTTGGACGGCGGTTCTCAGCCGATTTATAACCATGACAAAAGCATGGTTCTCACTTTTAACGGAGAAATATATAATTATAAGATTCTTAGAAAAGAATTGCTTGAAAAAGGCTATAAATTCTATACTGAAACAGACAGCGAAGTTATTCTTCACGGCTTTGAAGAGTGGGGAGAAAAAGTCCTTGACCGCCTTAGAGGTATGTTCGGATTTGCAATTTACAATGTGAAAGACGGTTCTCTTTTTATCGCAAGAGATTTCTTCGGAATAAAGCCAATGCACTACGCTAAAGTCGGAGAGCATTTTGTTTATGGCTCGGAAATTAAGAGTATTCTTGAGTTCCCGAAATATCAGAAAAAGTTTAATAAAAAGACGCTTGATAATTACCTCTCGTTTCAGTATGCGTTGCCGCCCGAAACATTTTTTGAGGGAATATATTGCCTGCTCCCCGGTCATTATCTATGGTATAAGGACGGCAAAGTAACAACTACCCGATATTGGGAAGCGACTTTTGAGCCAAACGAAAGCCTTACGGAAGACGAAGCAGTCGACACAATCGAAAAAGTGTTCGAAGACTCTGTAAACGCTCACAAAATCAGCGACGTTGAAGTAGGCTGTTTTCTGTCAAGCGGCGTAGACAGCAGTTATGTTTCAACTTACTTTGCAGACCAGAAAACATTTACAGTCGGTTTTGACTTTGGCGAAAAGTATAACGAGATTGATTGGGCAAAAGGTTTGTCGGAGAAAATCGGCGTAGACCATAAGTTTAAAATCATTTCAAGCGAAGAATTTTGGGGCAATATCAGAAAAGTTCAGTATCACATGGATCAGCCGCTTGCAGACCCGTCATGTATCGCATTGTACTTTGTTTCAAAGCTTGCGAGCGAGTACGTTAAAGTAGTGCTTTCGGGCGAGGGAGCGGACGAGCTTTTCGGCGGATATACTATTTATAACGAGATAAATTCTCTTAGAGGATATCAAAAGCTGCCGTTAGGCTTGAGAAAATTTCTTGCGGCTGTTGTAAGACCCTTGCCAAAGTTTAAAGGAAGAAACTTTATTTTGCGTGGAGCATTGAGCGTGGAAGAGCGTTTTATAGGAAATGCGTTTATGTTTAACAAAGCCGAAAAGCAAAAAATTCTCAAAGACGGTTCTATTGCTCATGAGCCGCAGGAGTATACAAAGCAGTTTTATGACCGTGTGACGGATTATGACGATATTACAAAAATGCAGTATCTTGATATCAATACATGGATGGTTGGAGATATTCTGCTGAAAGCGGACAGAATGTCAATGGCGAACAGCCTTGAACTGCGTGTGCCGTTCCTTGACAAAAAGGTTTTCGGCGTTGCGAGAACGATTCCTTATAAGCTCCGTGTAAATAAAGAAAATACTAAGTACGCTATGAGAAAAGCGGCTTTGCGTCATATGCCTAAAGCTTCGGCAGAGAAGAAGAAATTAGGTTTCCCAGTGCCTACAAGAGTTTGGCTGAAAGATGAAAAATACTACAATATAGTCAAAGAAACTTTTAACTCTCCTACTGCTAAGCAGTTCTTTAACAGCGAAGAATTAATTAAGTTTTTAGATGACCACTTCAGCGGAAAAGAAGATAACAGCCGTAAAGTTTGGACAGTTTACATTTTTCTTGTGTGGTATGAAATTTATTTCGGCAGTGAAACGGTAACGGCTCCCGAGGGCTTTGAACCGAAAAAATAATATATTAAATTAAATTGCGGACAGTAATAAAAAAGGTTGGCTGATGTTTTTATCAGCCAATCTTTTTATTTTAATTAATGCTCTCCGCAGTTATGACCGCACGAATGACCTTCTCCATGCTCATGGTCGTGATGATTACAAGTTGCTTCGGTATTTTGTGCAAGCG
>CACWIU010000024.1 GCA_902761025.1 uncultured Ruminococcus sp.
GCCCGATTTAAGTATTCCGTAAATACCGCAAACCATTTCAAGGCTCTTGTCGGCAGTAATTGCGACAAAGTCTTCGGGCTGTATGCCGATTTCACGCAGTTTATAAGCTATTGCGTTAGCTCTGAGATTAAGCTCTGCATAAGTGAGATGTTCATTGCCGTATACAACGGCGATTTTATCGGGAGTTCTAATAACTTGTTCTTCGAACAATTCAACGATAGTTTTATCTTTCGGATATTCTGCGTAAGTATCGTTAAATTCGCCAAGTATCTGCGAACGGTCGCCGTCCGTAATCATATTGACTTCGCAAAGCTTTTGTTCGCAATTTTCGGTAACATTTTTCAGAATTTCAATATAATTATTTAACAATCTGCGAGCTGTGTCATCACGGAACAACGCCGTACAAAATTCCAGCGAAACAGCGTGTCTTTCTCCAAGAGGAATGATATTATATGTAAGGTCGAATTTTGCAACTGACAGCAAATTATCCGTATCGGCTTCAACATTAACCTCGCTTATAGTCCTCTGAGATGACGATATGCTTGTATTCTGCATAGCCATCATAACGTCAAACAGCGGGTTTCTGGATAAATCACGGCGTACGTTTATAGCCTCTATAAGCTCCTCAAACGGATATTCCTGATTTTCATATGCGTTTAGGCATATTTCACGAACTTCATTAAGGAACTCGGCAAACGTCTTATTGGCTTCGGGATAACCTCTCATAACAAGAGTATTTACGAACATACCGAGCATATTTTCGGTATCTTTATGGGTTCTTCCGCTTATAGGCGTGCCGATGACTATGTCTTCCTGTCGGCTGTATTTGCTCAACGTTACCATTAAAGCCGCAAGGAATACCATATACTCTGTTGCCGCAAATTTTTCCGCAAGCTTTTTGATGCCCTTGGAAATACTTTCGTCAATAAGGGCAGAAACGGAACGTCCCTCGCTGCTCTTGATTTGCGGACGCGCGTAGTCAAGCGGCATATCAAGAACGGGAGCTTCTTCGCCGAACTGCTCTTTCCAGTAAGTTTCCTGAGCGGTCAAATCTCTTGATAACATCCATTCGCTGTAATCCTTATACTGATGTTTGAGCGGTTCAAGCTCTTCGCCATTGTACAGGGCAATTAATTCTTTGGAAAGTATCCTGTCGCTTACGCCGTCCGTAATTATATGGTGAGTGTCAAACATCAGCAAATGATAATCGCCTTTGTTTACAAGTCTTAATCTTATAATCGGCGGATTGCTCAAATCAAACGCGCGATAATATTCGCCCGTCAATTTTTTATCGGGTTCGTCGCTTGTAATATAATCGAACTCAACGTCCATGTGTTCGAGAATTTTTTGCACAGGCACGCCGTCAACCGTAAAAAACGCTGTTCTGAGAATTTCGTGTCTGTCCACAAGCTTCTGGAATGCCGCTTTAAGTTTTTCGGGATATACGGTACCTGTCATTTTCATGCTGTACGGCATATTGTAAACTGTCGATTCCGGCATCATCTGCTGGAGCAGATACAATCTCTTTTGAGTAGAAGACATCGGATAATACTCTTTTTCTTCTGCTTTCGGAATAGGGTGATATTCTTCGCCGGTTCTCGATTCAATTATTTCGGCAAGCTTTTCGGGAGTTGAGGACAAGAAAATTTCACGAAGAGCAATTTTTACTCCTGTTTTCTCCTCAATCGCATTAAACAGTCTGGTAGCTTTCAGCGAATGTCCGCCCAGTTCAAAGAAACCGTCGCGAATGCCAACTTTTTCGATATCCAAAACTTCCGCAAAAATATTGCATATAATTTCTTCTGTCTGAGTTCTCGGAGCAACATATTCGTTAACAGCTCTTTCGTCTATTTCGGGCAAAGCTCGCTTGTCAAGCTTTCCGTTTTTAGTCACGGGTATGCTGTCTATCTGCATCATGTACGCAGGTATCATGTAATTTGGCAATACCGAACTCAAGATGTCCTTAACGTCTGATACGCTTATTTCAATGTCGCTTGTGTAATAAGCATAAATTGCCTTATCGCCTGAACTGTCTGCCTTTGCCACTACTGCACAGTCTTTAATGCTTTCAATTTCTCTTATTCGGCTTTCAATCTCTCCAAGCTCGATTCTAAAGCCTCTGATTTTAACTTGATCGTCAATTCTTCCGAGATATTCAATGTTCCCGTCGGGCAGCCACCTTGCCAAGTCGCCCGAACGGTACATTCTGCCCTCTCCGAACGGATTTTCAACAAATTTTTCAGCCGTAAGTTCGGGACGGTTCAAGTAACATCTTGCAACGCCCTCTCCGGCAATACATAATTCTCCCGGTACTCCGATACCGCAAAGCTGTTCGCCGTTCAACATATAAATTTGCGAATTTTCAACGGGCTTTCCGATAGTAACTCTTGCGTTGGCAGAGTTAATTTCCGCCGCGCTTGTAAATACAGTGGCTTCGGTAGGACCGTACTCGTTAAATATTCTTATGTCATCGCCGAACGCTTTATAAACATGGTTAATCGTTTCGGAAGTCAGAGCCTCGCCGCCGAATACGATTGTACGCACTTGTCCCTTGTGATTTGCAAACAAATCGTACACGCCGTTAAAGTAAGACGGAGTAATTTTAAATACTGCCAAGGTATTTTCTTCGGAATAACGGACAAGCGCCTGCACGTCTTTCATTACAGCAAGCGTATCGCCGTAAAGAATTGCGCCGAAAATTGCCGGGACAACAAAGTCAAATGCAAAGCTTGTAAACAACGGAGCAGCTCCGTTTCCGCTTTCAGCATAGAATTTGTTTCTCATTACGTTCAGGTGATTTGCAACGGAATGATTTTCCAAGATAACGCCTTTAGGCTCGCCGCTCGTACCCGACGTATAAATACAATACGCAATGTCTTCGGAAGCAGTAACCAATTCGGGATTTGTAATATTGCCGTTCCAAATATCGCCGTTTAAATCTAATTTAATAACGGGAATTTCATCGGGCAAATCAATATTTTCTTCGGTATATGTCAAAACTGCTTTCGGCTTGCAGTCCTTGAGCATATACTGTATTCTTTCTTTCGGATAAGTGGGTTCTATCGGAACATAAGCCGCTCCCGACTTAACAATTCCGTAAACTCCGCATATCATTTCAATGCTTCTGTCGGCTATAATCGCAACAAAGTCATTTGGCTTTACGCCTGTTTCTCTCAAAAGATTAGCCAAACTGTTAGCTTTGCGGTTTAATTCAGCGTATGTCAAAGACTTATCTTCAAAAATAACCGCAATATTTTCGGGAGTTCTGCCGACTTGTTCTTCAAAGAGTTCCGCAAGCGTTTTATTTGTCGGATAGTCGGCGTACGTATCGTTGAAACTGCCTAAAATCTGCGACTTGTCGCTGTCCGTAAGCATTTCAATATCGCTGATTTTTTTATTGTCGTCTGCCGTTACGCTTTTGAGAATTTCGTTATAATTGTCAAGAATACGGTTTGCCGTTTCTCGTGTGAAAAGAGCCGTGCAAAACTCCAGTGAAATTCCGTATTTGCTGCCAAAAGGAATAACATTGTAGTTCATATCGAATTTTGCGACCGATGTGCTTTCGATATTCACGCCTGACATTTCAACGTCCTGAACATCTGCGTCAACTTTCTCGTTGTTCTGCATAACGAGCATTACGTCAAACAGAGGATTACGGGACATATCACGCTGTACGTTTACTTTTTCGACAAGTTCTTCAAACGGATATTCCTGATTTGCGTATGAGTTAAGGCAAAGCTCTTTTATCTCACTTAAAAATTGGGCAAAAGTTTTATTTCCCTCGGGATAACCTCTCATTGCCAGCGTGTTAATAAACATTCCCAGCATAGATTCCGTATCCTTGTGAGTTCTTCCGCTTATGGGGCTGCCGATTACGATATCTTCCTGTCGGCTGTATTTGCCTAAAGTCACCATAAGAGCCGCAAGGAAAATCATGTATTCGGTCGCTCCGGTTCTTTCGGACATAGCCTTAATGTCTGTGGAAACTTTTTCGTCCGTAAAAGTATATACGGTTGAGCCTGCGTAACTCTGAACTTGCGGACGGGTATAATCAAGCGGCATATCGAGGACAGGTATCTCGTCATTGAACTGATTTTTCCAGTAAGTTTCCTGACCGCTTAAATCTCTTGTCCTCATCCACTCGCTGTAATCTTTATATTGATGCGAAAGCGGCTCAAGCTTGCCGCCGTTATACAGAGTTGTAAGCTCTCTGATAAAAATATTTCGGCTCATTCCGTCTGAAACTATATGATGAGTGTCCATTAGGAACAAGTGATACTCGCCTTTATTTACAAGCCTTACTCTGACAAGAGGCGGATTGCTCAAGTCAAAAGGCTTATAAAAATCTTCGGCTAATTTTTCGTCGGGTTCATTGCTTGAAATATACTCAAAGTCCGCTTTGACGTTTTCGAGTATCTTTTGGACAGGCTCGCCGTTTACGGTCATAAAAGCGGTTCTGAGTATTTCGTGCCTGTCTATCATTTTTTGAAGAGCCTGTTCAAGCTTATCGGGATAAACTCCGCCCGACATCTTCATATTGTAAGGCATATTATAAGCCATAGATTCGGGGGAAAGCTGCTGTATAAGATATGTTCTCTTTTGAGTAGAGGACATAGGATAATACTCTTTTTCTTCTGCCTTTGGAATAGGCTCGTACTCTTCGCCCGTTCTGCCGTCGACAAGATACGCAATTTCTTCCGGCGTGGAATGAGTAAAGATATCTTTAAGCGCAACCTTTACGCCTGTTTTTGCTTCGATAATATTTACAAGTCTGGTAGCTCTCAGAGAATGTCCGCCGAGTTCAAAGAAGTTGTCTTTTATGCCTACTTTTTCCGCTCCCAAAATTTCGCGGAAAACTTCGCAGACTATAGACTGAGTTTCGGTCTTTGGAGCAACGTACTCGTTTAAAGCCTTAGCTTCTATTTCGGGCAAAGCTTTTTTGTCAAGCTTGCCGTTTCGGGTAATCGGTATGCTTTCAAGACACATCATGTAAGACGGAACCATATAATTAGGCAGCGATTCGCCGAGCTTGCTCTTTATGTCCGATACGCTGACCATATTTTCGCAAGTATAGTAAGAGTACAGAGATTTTTCGCCCATGCTGTCTGTTTTTGCGATTACCGCACAGTCTTTTACATTTTCTATCTCTCTGATACGGCTTTCAATTTCGCCAAGCTCAATTCTGAAGCCGCGGATTTTGACTTGTTCGTCAATTCTTCCGAGATACTCTATATTTCCGTCGGGCAGCCACCTTGCCAAGTCGCCCGAACGGTACATTTTGCCCTCTCCGAACGGATTATTTACAAATTTTGCTTCCGTAAGTTCGGGTCTGTTTAAATATCCTCTTGCAACGCCGTCGCCTGTAATGCACAATTCGCCCGGAATACCTACTCCGCACATTTTTGTTCCGTTCAAAATATATGTCTGAGTGTTGGAAATAGGTCTGCCGATAGGAGTTTTTTCCAAATCCTTATCAATTATGTAATGCGTGGCAAATGTTGTTGTTTCGGTCGGTCCGTAAACATTTCTGAAATCAAGTCTTGCGTTATGGTTTCTCAACGCTTTAACCTGTTTTTCGGAAGTTGCCTCGCCGCCGAACATAAGATGATCAAGGCAGTCAAAAATAGTAATATCTTCGTTTATAAATTGATTAAATAATGCGGTGGTTATAAAGAGCGTATTTACATGATTTACGGTCATGTAGTTTTTGAACGATTCCGCATTAAGCATTATGTCCTTATTTACCAAGTGCAGAGTACCGCCGTTAAGAGCCGTGCCCCAAACCTCAAAGGTAGAAGCGTCAAACATAAGCTGTCCTGTCTGGAGAATAACGGTTTTGTCGTTCAGTTCCGTATAATCGCAATTCATAACAAGCTTTACTACGTTGTGATGTTCGACTACAACACCCTTTGGCTTGCCCGTCGTTCCCGATGTGTATATACAGTAAACTGCGTCGCTCGGTTTATTGACATGAGGCAAATTTTGAGAACATTCCTCGTTGACATCAATGCTGCCAAGGTCAACTATCGGAATATTGTCGGGAATTATGGGATTTTCTTTTGTATATTTCAAGACTGCCTTAGGAGAACAGTCCTCAAGCATAAACGCTATTCTGTCCTCGGGATATGTGGGGTCAATCGGCACATATGCACCGCCTGCCTTGAGTATGCCGTGAATACCGGCAATCATCTCGCAGGACTTATCCGCAAGAACCGCAACAAAGTCATTGGGCTTAACGCCGATATTTCTCAGCGTATATGCAACGGCATTTGCTCGGCGGTTCAATTCGCCGTAAGAAAGACTTTCTCCCTCAAAGACAAGAGCAATATTGTCGGGAGTTTTTTCCACTTGCTCCTCAAAAAGCTCATGGACAGTCTTTTCTCTGGGATAATCCGTATAAGTAGCGTTAAAACTGTCAATCGTCTTTTTAAGCAGTTCTTCATTTTCGCACTGAATATCCGACACTTTGCCGTCAATATTTTCGGAAATTTGGTCAAGCACAACAGCAATTCTCTCCGCAAGCAGTTTCATTTCCTGTTCGCCGTACTTCTCGCCGGAATACATAATTCTGAAGCCTATGCCGCTGCCCGAAGAAAAAATTAAGTTAATGTCATAGTTAGTTTGTTCTTCGCTGGCGTCAACAGACATATTTCCTTGGCTTCCGCCATTCGTCTGAGGAATTTCTTCTTTACCCGAAGAAAAGTTCTCGTATACGTAAAGAAGTTTATTTTCAGAGCCCATGTTGTCAACATTTTTTTGAATTTCAGCCAATGAGCAAAAGTCATAATTTGTACATTCTATACTTTGAAGCTGCTGTTCTTCAAGAAGCTGTCTTACCGTAGTATTTTCTTCGGTTCTGACTCTTACGGGAACTGTGTTCAGAAACAGACCCACCATAGCGGAAATACCCGGAATATCGGCATTTCTTCCCGATACTACGTTATCAAATATAGTATCGTGAGTACCTGTGTAAGCATGTATAGTCAAACCTATTGCCGCTCTGAAAAAAGCGTTAAGCGTGATATTTAAGCCGCGGGAAAGCTGCGTCAATTTATTTGCGGTATTATCAGAAAGTCCTTTTTGAACTACATTGTTATGCTTTTTATTGCTTGCAGTCTGCGTAAGCGGCTTTATCTCGCACGCTCCGTCAAAATCTGACAGCAGTTCTTTCCAATACCGCATGGCATTTTCAACTTTTTTCTCTTGAATCCAATTTACATAATTTTTATAGTCGCCTTGATAACGTTTTTCACGCCTTATCTGAGCCAACGCATTTTCAAACGGCGTCCCGCCTGCAAGGACACCGTAATATTCCATTATTTTTTCGTTTATAATATTGTCGCTCCAGCCGTCGATTATAATATGATGAACTATATAAGTTATTTTGCTTTTGGAGTTTGGCATTTTGCTGTATATAAAACGAATAAGCGTTTCTTTTTGGATATCGAAGCCCTTTTGTTTTTCGGCAATAATATCCAGCATAGCCCTCTCTTCGGCTTCTTCTTCGCCGTAAGAAGAGTAATCAAATACCTGAAAGCCTATTTCTCTCTGCTTAAAAACAACTTGTTTCGGCACTTTCATTTTTTCATATACAATAGCCGTTCTTAAAATATCATATTTAGCGGACAAAAGCTTAAGAGCCTGTTTGAATTTCTCTTCATCAAGCTCAAAATCAAGTTTAAATGTAGTTTGTACAACATAATCGCCCGAACCGCTGTCAATCATGTAGTGAAAAAGCATACCTTCCTGAAGAGGCGTGAGCGAATATATGTCTTGTATCAGGGACGCTTTGTTACCCATATATTTTCACCCTTATCTTAGAGTTTTGGACACACCGTCAACAACTTGAAAAAAGGCGAAATCCCACTCGCTTTTTAAAAGCGTTAAAAGAACTTTAGCAGACTTCGCCTTTGTACGTTTATGACAGTAAGTTTATTTTATATTAAATCAAGCAGATTTTCAAAATCATCGTTATCCATGGAACTATCAAAATCCGACGCCGTAAACACGCTGTCGTCCATGCTCAGACAATAATCGGAAATATCATTCAACGCTCTGCGGAAATTCTCAAAGAGAATTTCTATCTCGTTCTTTGAGTAAAACTCGGAATTATACTGGATATTAACTCTGAGAACACCATTTTGCAGGGAAACATTAAAGACAATATTATTTTTCATGATGTTCTTTTTCGAGAACGGCTCGCCGCTTATAACGGGCATGTTTGACTGAGTTTGTTCTTCGGATACGCCGCTGCCGCCGTCATCTTCGTCGGCTACTGTTTCTCCGGCATAGTTGAAGCAGATAAAATCAGAATCGTCTATTTCGGGTTTGTCTATAAGACCGTAATCAAAGCCGTTTTTGGGAATACCTCTGAGAATCTCTTTGTTATTTACAATGAGAGTTCTTATATCGGAAGTACATTCAAGCAATACGGGGTAGACTGTCGTAAACCAACCTACGGTTCTGTCAATCATAATTTCCTTGTGCAGCGTTTCGCGTCCGTGAGTTTCGACTGCCACAGTAAGCTTTTCCTGTTCGGAAATCATATTTACAGCCAACGCCAACGCAGAGAAAAGCATTTCCAAAACGCTTGCGTTAAAGATCTCCGCAGATTCTTTCAAATTGAGAACTTCTTCCTTTGAAACAACAAATACTTCTTCAAGCATTGAATAAGGGTGAGCGAACTCTTTTTTCAGGCTGTTAAATCCGTAATTCTCTATGCCGTCCGCAGCCTTTTTCCAGTAAGCTTCATTTTTTGCAAAGTCTTCCGATTTTTTATAATCTTCAAGAGCTTTAGCCCACTCGATATAAGACGCGGTTTTAGGCGGATAAACAAGTTCCCTGCCCTCGCTCAGAGCTTTGTAAGCGCTTTCAAAGTCTTCCGTCAGAATCTTCCATGACATGATGTCAACCGCCAAGTGGTGTATAATCAGAACAAGCAGCTTATGACCGTTTTCGGTAAACACAACAGCCTTTACAAGCGGTCCCTCTTCAAGATTAATGCTTGCTTGAATTTCCGTGCATTTTTCGCTGACTTTTTCCAAAGGAATGTTTGTAAAATCGCCAAGGTCATAAAAATCGAACATCTTGCTTTCGGACGAGCTTAAAATTTCCGCCTGACCGTTTCTGTAAACTGCCCTGAGCATATCGTGATTGATTACTATAGAAGTGAGAACTTTTTTAAGAGTATCGTTGTCAGCCTGCATAACATCTATGACTTTAGATTGATTAAAGTGCTGAGGTTCAGCCAAACGAAGCGACTCAAAATATTTAAGTATAGGCGTTTTTCCGACAACACCCGTTACTTCTCCCTGCTCATAAACGACATCGCCCGCAGTCTTTGTTATGCAGCTCAGGCACTTGCCGATTGTCTTATACTTCATGATATCGGACACAAGTATCTTATAACCGTTTTCTCTCATTTTGGATACAATACGCACAGCCTTTATGGAATCTCCGCCCAAATTGTAGAAGTTGTCGTCTAAGCCAACTCGTTTGACGCCAAGTACAGAACCGAATATATCGCATATTTCTTTTTCGAAGTCATCTCTCGGAGCGACATATTCAGCCGCATAGTCTAAAACAATGTCAGGGAGATTTTTTGTGTCAAGCTTGCCGTTTCTTGTGACAGGAATGCTTGCAATCTCCATAATATAACCGGGTATCATATAATTAGGGAATGTTTCGCCAAGCTGTTCACGCACTTCGGATACACTTATTCTGCCATTGCTGACATAGTAAGCATAAATTGCCATATCGCCTGTGCTGTCTGCCTTTGCAATTACTGCGCAGTCTGTTATATTATCAATTTCTCTGATACGGCTTTTAATTTCGCCCAATTCAATTCTGCGTCCTTTGACTTTTACTTGCTCGTCCATTCTGCCAAGGCATTCGACATTTCCGTCGGGCAGCCACCTTGCCAAGTCACCCGAACGGTACATTCTGCCCTCTCCGAACGGATTCTTGACAAACTTTTCGTCTGTAAGTTCGGGTCTGTTCAAGTAACCTCTTGCAACGCCGTCGCCGGCAATGCACAATTCGCCCGGTACGCCTATTCCGCAAAGGTTGTTGTCGTCCATTACATAGAATTTTAAATTCGCCATTGGCTTTCCGATAAGCAGCTTGTCCGAACGCTCCGTTACTTCATAGCTGGACGCATTTACGGTTGTTTCCGTAGGACCGTAAGTATTGAGAACTCGCTTGCCTGTTTTATGCCAATATTTCAGCGTTTCAAGATTTCCTGCCTCTCCGCCCGAATCCAAAAGACGGAGTGTTTTCAGGCTGTCGGCATTCAGCAAATTGATATATGTCGGCGTCATCAAAGTAACCGTAACGCCCTGTTTTTCTGCGTATTCCGTTAACTTTTCGGGATTCTTGACATAGTCCTCGGGAATTGAACAAAGCGAGTTTCCGCTCTTTACAATGCTGAATATCTCCCATACGGACTGGTCAAAACAATAGTTTGCAAATTGGAGAACAACGTCGTTTTCCGTAATTTCATACGCTTTTTCATAAGCGCAAACCAAATTAGTAAGGCTTCCGTGTTCAATCATAACGCCCTTTGGAATGCCCGTTGTGCCGGACGTATAAATCACATAGGCAACATCGCCGCTGTCCGCAATTCTTGCGGGATTAGCAGTCAATGTGAATTTATTTTCAAGTTCTTCATATTTTATTACGCTGATATCGGGAGCAAAATTTAAATCCGCACCATATGTTACTATTGCTTTTGCTCCGCAGTCTTCGACAATGAACTTAATTCTGTCATCGGGCATATTGGGGTCAATCGGCACATATGCCGCGCCGCACTTTAAAATACCGTATATCGCCTCTATCATTTGAACGCTGCGTTTGGCGATAATCGCTACAAAGTCATTTTTGCCTATGCCCTGTTTTGCAAGTTCACTGCCCAAATAATTCGCCTTATAATTCAGTTCTTTAAAGCTTATAGTTTTATCTTCGTACTTGACGGCAATGCTTTCGGGAACTGAATCGGCTTTTTCTTCAAGAAACTCCACAACTGTCTTTTCTCTCGGATAATCCTCATCTGTCATATTAAAGCGTCCCAATATTTTTTGCGAATCGTCTTCCGAAAGCATTTGAATATATCTAAGTTTCTGCTCTTGACTGCGTGTAATTGCTCTAAGCACTTCGCAGTAATTTTCGAGCATACGGTTTGCAGTTTCAAGACCAAATAACTCTGTGCAATACTCTAATGACATTGCAAATTCATCGCCTAAAGGCTGTACGTTAAACGACAAGTCCATTTTTGCAACGGCAGTGTCAAACGATATAGCCTGCATTTCCATGTCGCCGCTGCCATTGGGATTTTCAGAATCCGTATTGTACACGCTGAGCATGACGTCAAAGAGAGGATTTCTCGATATATCTCTTTTCACTCCCGCAGCTTCTACAAGTTCTTCAAAAGGATACTCCTGATTTGCGTAAGCGTTCAGGCAAATTTCCTTTATTTCTTTAAGGAATTGAGAGTAAGTCTTGTCCTTTTCGGGATACGCGCGCATCGCAAGCGTATTTATAAACATTCCCATGATATTCTCGATATCACGATGAGTTCTGCCGCTAATCGGACTGCCTATTACAATATCTTCCTGCCTGCTGTACTTGCTAAGCATAATCATCAAAGCCGATAGGAAAATCATATATTCCGTAGTACCTGTTTTCTTAGACAGGTCTTTTATTGCAAGCGTTAATTCTTTATCGGTGGACATTCCTATTTGCGAGCCGCTGTAACTCTGCATCTGCGGTCTTGGATAATCGAGAGGCATATCCAGCACAGGGGCTTCGTCACTAAACTGATTTTTCCAATATTCAGCCTGACCGGTTATATCTCTTGAGTTGAGCCACTCGCTGTAATCTTTGTACTGATAAGCAACAGGCTCAAGCGTTCCGCCGTTATACAGCGTGCTAAATTCTCTGACAAGTATGTTCATACTGATTGCATCGGACACAACGTGGTGCATATCGAACATAAGCACCCAATAATCGCCTTTGTCAATCAATTCCGCCCTCATTAAAGGCGGCGAACTCAAATCAAACGGCTTCATAAAGTCACTTGCCAGCTTTTCATTTGTTTCTGAGCTTGCAAAGCACTTAAAATCAAGCTTAACATTTTCCATTATTTTTTGAACAGGCGCGCCGTCAACAAGAAGCAATGCGGTTCTGAGAACCTCGTGCCTGTCAAGAATAGTCTGCAAAGCCGAATGTATGTCATCGGGACGAACATCGCCCCTCAAAGCCAACACTCTAACCATATTGTAAACAGTAGAGTCAGGCTCCATTTGCTGTATAAAGAATGTTCTTCTTTGAGCAGGTGACATTGGATAATATTCTTTTTTCTCCGCTTTTGGAATGGAATCCTGCTGTCCGCTGTTGTTTTCTTCAATCATCTCAGCCAGCATTTTTGGAGTAGTATTTTTAAAGACATCGTTCAGAACAAGCTTAAAGCCTGTTTTAGACCGCACGGCATTAACAAGGCGAGTTGCCTTTAGAGAATGTCAGCCAAGTTCGAAGAAATCATCGTAAACACCGACTCTTTCTGCGTTCAAAATTTCTTCGAATATACTGCAGATAATTTTTTCAGTTTCAGTTTCGGGGGCAGCATATTCGCGGGAAGCTGCCGCATCTATTGACGGCAAAGCATTTTTGTCAAGCTTTCCATTTTTGGTAACCGGAATATTTTCAATCCGCATCATGTAAGCAGGTATCATATAGTAAGGCAGCACTTGAACAAGTTTATCTCTGATTTCGGATACGCTTATTTCGCTGTTACTTACATAGTAAGCACAAATCGCCTTATCGCCTGTGCTGTCATTTCTTGCGATAACCGCACAGTCTTTAATATGTTCAATTTCTCGGATACGGCTTTCAATTTCACCCAATTCAATTCTGAAACCGCGGATTTTGACTTGTTCGTCAATTCTGCCAAGAAATTCTATATTGCCATCGGGCAGCCATTTTGCCAAGTCGCCCGAGCGGTACATTTTTCCGCTGCCGAACGGATTCTTAATGAATTTCTCCGCCGTAAGGTCGGGACGGTTCAAGTAACATCTTGCAACGCCTTCGCCGACAATACATAACTCTCCCGGCTCTCCTATACCGCAAAGCTTTTCGCCGTTAAACATATAGATTCGCGAATTTTCAACAGGCTTTCCTATTGTAACGATTGTATCCGAGGAATGAATTTCGGCTGTGCTTGTAAATACGGTAGTTTCGGTAGGACCGTACTCGTTAAAGATTCTTATATCATCTCCAAAGACTTGACGAACATGACCGATTGTTTCGGCAGTTAATGTTTCGCCGCCAAGCACAATCGTACTCACCTTTCCTTTATGATTATTAAAACAATCATACGAGCTGTTAAAATAAGACGGCGTAATTTTAAGCACAGCCAACGGATTATTTTCGGCATAAAGAGCCAATGACTGAACATCATTCGTCACCGCAAGGGTATCTCCGAAAAGAAGCGTTCCAAAAATTGCCGGAACAACAAAGTCAAACGCAAAGCTTGTAAATAACGGAGTGGCTGCGTTTCCATTTTTAGCATAGAATTTATTTCTTGTTACATTCAGATGATTAACAACCGAATGATTTTCTATGATAACGCCCTTCGGCTCGCCGCTTGTGCCGGACGTATAAATACAATACGCCGCATCACCGGGTTTGTTTACTAACGCAGGATTTTCCGAATTGCCTTTCCAAATATCGCTTTCCAAGTTCAGGTCAATGACATCAAATTCATTTGGCAAATCAATATTTTCCGCCGTATATTTCAAAAATGCTTTGGGCTTGCAGTCCCCGAGCATATATTGTATTCTTTCTTTTGGATAAGTCGGTTCTATTGGAACATAAGCCGCTCCCGATTTAACTATTCCATAGACTCCGCATATCATTTCAAGACTTCTATCGGCAATGATTGCAACGAAATCGTTTGGCTGTACGCCCATTTTTCTCAAAACAAACGCTAAACTGTTGGCTTTGCGATTCAGCTCGTCATAAGTCAAACATTTATCTTCAAAAACAACCGCAATATTTTCGGGAGTTTTAGATACTTGCTCCTCGAACAACTCAACAATAGTTTTATTTTTATCATAATCAACAAACGTATTGTTAAAGTCATTGAGAACAATACTTTTTTCTTTATCGGTCACAAAAGAAATACTGCTTAAAGGAATATCGGGACATTCTGCCATTATCTCACAAATGCGGACTATTTTATCCAGCATAAGCTGTATTTCGTTCTTCGAATATCTATTGGAGTAAGAGATATCAATTTTCAGACGGTCATCGACAAAACCGGCGCTGAAATTTATATCATAATTTGTTTGGCTTCTGATATATTCAAACTTAATGCGTTGGGAATCGTCCGTATCATTATTGTTTTGTTCGGCAGTTTGGTCATCGGAAAAGTTCTCAAAGACATACAAAATCTTTATCAAGTCTTTCCCCTGAACCGAATGCGACTGAATATCCGCCAACGAACAAAAATCGTATTGCAGGCTTTCCACGCTTTGCTTATACAGAGCTTTTATTGTGTTTCTTAGAGAAGCGTCATTTGAGAAATCAGCCACAACAGGAATTGTATTAATAAACAGACCTACTATTTGTTCAATATTTTTAATAGGAGCCTCTCTGCCGGAAACTACTTTTCCGAACACGGAAGACTTATTGTTTGTATACATAGAAATAAGCAGTCCGAACACACATTCCAAAATGGAATTGAACGTCACCAAGCTTTCACGGGCAAGGTTTTTGAGTTCTGACGTAAGCTTGCTTTCAAGAAAAGTTCCGAGTATATTTGATGAATTTGTCTGCTCAATATCGTCATTTATTATGCCGAAGGGCTCTATTGAGCTGACTGTTTCGCACTGAGCAGCCAAGTCGCTCCAATAATTCATGGCGTTTTGAGTATCTTTTCTTTTGATCCAACTCACATACGCTTTATACTCATTCTTACCGTTACGCTCCAAAGCCACTGCGCGCTGAGCCTCGCTGTAAGGCATACCGTTTGCAAGCATACTGTAATATTCCTGAAGTTTGTCTATTACAATCTGCATACACCAGCCGTCTATAATTATATGATGTACTGTAAGCAAGAGTTTGCTCCCTGTTCCGGGCATTTCGCAATAAGCAAATCTGACCAACGAATCTCTTTGGAGATTAAAGCCGCGGCTTATATCGTCCCGCAGCATTTTCATTTCGGCTTTTTCAAGTTCCTCGCCGCTGTAACTCGAAAAGTCAAATAAGCAAATTTCAGGTTTTTGCGATTTCAGCACAACCTGTTTAGGTTCTTTTACTTTTTCGTATATGACGACAGTTCTTAAAACATCATATCTTGTCAAAAGAAGTTCGGCAGACTGCCGAAAAATATCTTTGTTCAGTTTAAATGGAAGATTGATATATTTCTGTAAAACATAATCTCCCGAATTACTAATGATACTGTGATAGAGCATACCCTCCTGGAGCGGCGTAAGGGAATAAATATCCTGTATCATGTCAGCACTCTCAATTTTCATTACTTTTCTCCTATGACATCATTTATTTCGAAAAAATTTGCACGTTTTTTTAAAAACAGAGGGTAAAATCTGACAATTTTATATAAATCCATTTAATATTACACCATTTTTTCAAAAAATTGCAACATTTTATTAAACTTTTGAACATTTTTTTAATTTTATACAAACAAAAATTTTTTCAAATTACGCAAAATAAGTATTACTCTAAAAAGTGCAACAAAGCAAACAATATTAAACAACACAAAAAAATTCTTTGACAAAACCGCTTTATTATGATAAAATGTACATTGGAGTTTTGTAAAAAAATGCAAATAAAAATAAAAATGTAAAGGGGTTTTGATAATAAGTATCGTGTATGCGGTTTTCACAAATCAAACAACAAAATAAATCAGCAAAAGCTTCACTCAGGTTAAAAGGAGCAGTCTTCCGCAAATATTTTTTATGTGAGTTCAGGACAAACGCTCAAAAATATGAACAGAATCATAATTTTTCGAGAAGGAGAAGTTTACTCATGAAAAAATTCACCCCTTATTTTATTGCACAAACAGCAATTTGTACGCTTGTGCCGTGTATAGTGCTTGGAATTATCGGACAAAAGGTTGCCGGTGCCATTTTGTCGGGCGGACCAAGCGCTGCAACAACTATAGCGTACCCGTATACTCTTGTTTTGCACACGCTCTACGCTGTAATTTTTGCAGTTTCCGCAATTATAACGCAGAAATCCCTTTCAAAAAAAAGACTTGAAGTTCCGGAGAAACCTATGGCAGCATACGCTATTGCAGCAGGAGTACTTTTGGCAGTAAGTATTGTGTTTTCAATCATCGGTTTACAAACAAACGTTGACCAAGTTGTTATGCAGAGATTATCCCCGGATCAAATCTTCACAATCCTTTCCGACTATGCGGCAAAGAACATTACGATTACCGACCAGCAGGCACTTCTTGCTAAGTTTGTAGCAGACATACAGAACTCTTTCAAAGTTTCGTCAATAATTGCAAAAGTAATACAGGCAGCTATTGCAGCCGGAACTGTTGTATTTCTTAACAAAAAGCACAGCGAATTATTTTGAGCAGCACACAACAATGAATCTCACTGAAAACTGCTTTTTCTCTTTTTAATCTGATAATACTTTCACTGATATTTTTTTATTAGGGGCGGTAAAGAAACAGTGCATCCGACACCAGTTCTTAACCGTCCCCCAAGCTTTTTTGAAAAAAAGCTTGGCAAAAAACTTAAACAAGTTACATCAAGTTAAAACAAACAATTCAAGGGCAAGACGAAGCCTCTTAAAGTTTTTTTCAAAAAGTTGACAAAGTTACTCAAAGAAAAAATAATAAAAAGGAAGACGATTGATGATTAAAAGAAGACGTGAAATATGGATTGACAATGTAAAAGTAATTGCGTGTATATTAGTGGCATTGGGATATTTTTTTTTTTTTTTTTTAATTTCAAAGTATGGTAAAATCCGGCATACTGTCCGACTGCGATTTATACCGCTGGTTCGACACAACCGTTCATTGCTTTCCTATTCCTTTGTTTTTCATATGCAGCGGTTATCTGTACCAAAAATACAGCTGCGTCAATTCCATAAAATCATGGCGGCAGAATATTACAAAAAGAGCTTTGGCGCTTATGGTGCCTTACTTTACGTTTTCAACGGCAACATGGCTGTTGGAAAGAGCTTTATCAAGTCCGGTCAGCGGCGAGGCAAACCTTTCATGGGCTGAGGCAATGTTTATTTCGCCTCTGTCGCCGTACTGGTTTTTATTCACTTTGTTTTTTATTTTTTTGATTACGCCGACATTTCCTCAACAAAAAAACGCTGCGGTCGGACTGACTGTTGCCGTACTGCTCAAGTCCGTTACCTTTTTCGAACGAACTTGCAGCATTACGCTGATACAATACGTTATATCAAACGAAATATGGTTTGTGCTCGGAATGTGCCTTTGCACGGCTAAATTTACGGCGGTAATTCACAAAAAAAAGCATACTTGGATGCAAACCGGATTAGTCGGATTTACCGTTTTTATTATTTTAAGCGTCTGGATATATTACAAAGTTCAGCCTACGCATTCATTAATAGCATTTTTCCTCGGACTTCTGGCGTGTTTGTCAATAATACTCATGGTTTCCGGGGCTTTTAACGAGCGTTATCAGACTAAAGGCTGGAGATTTTTTGTAAAATATACCATGCCGATTTTTCTTATGCACACATTGTTTCCTGCTCCCGTTCGTGTTTTGCTGCTAAAATACGGTATTGTTAATCCTTACTCTCATCTTGTCTGCGGACTGGCTGTTACAATCGCCTGCCCGATTGCGGCAGGCTGGATTATGCAAAAATTAAAATGGCCCGAATTCTTTCTCTATCCCGGAAAGTTTATCGTGAAATTTATAAAACTTACAAAAAAAAATAAAAAAATAAAAAATAAAAAATAAAAAAAGTTCGCTGTCCTGATACCAAACAGACAGCGGACAAATTTTTTACTCCTGATTTTTGCGTAAAAAATTTAGGGATATTTTTTATTAAATGCGTAAAATCTATTGAAAAAAATCGCTTGTTGTTGTAAAATTAATAACAAGTGATGAAACCTTAATTGTATTATATGCGGTTTCTGATTTGTAAGCAGAATTTTGTTAAATTTTAAAATTAAGAAAATTCAAATTGAAAATATTCCACTGATTAAAAGGAGTTTTAAAATGGCTACTCTGATAGACGGAAAATTAATTGCGGCTCAAATTAAAGCCGATATTGCTCAGCAAACCAAGGACTTTGTAGGCGATGAAGATTCGGGCACGGGATACGGAGTTACTCCCGGTCTTGCAGTGATTATTGTAGGCGATGACAAAGCTTCCAGAATTTATGTTAACAATAAGAAAAAAGCTTGCGAGGAAGTCGGATTTTATTCCGAGGAAATTGCTCTTCCGGCAAAAACTTCTCAAAAAGAACTTCTCGATATTATCGACAATCTAAATAAAAGAGTTGATATCGACGGAATACTTGTTCAGCTGCCTTTGCCAAAGCATTTGAATGAAAAAACTATTCTCGGAGCTATCTCGCCGAAAAAAGACGTTGACGCTTTCAGCCCGTTTAACGTGGGCAGAGTTATGATTGGCGAGTACAGATTCTTGCCTTGTACTCCGGCAGGCGTTATGGAACTTATAAAGTCTACGGGCATTGAAATCAGCGGCAAAAACTGCGTTGTTATCGGCAGAAGCAACATTGTTGGCAAGCCTATGGCTATGATGCTTCTTCACGAAAACGGCACTGTTACAATTTGCCACAGCAAAACGCAAAATTTAGCTGAAATTACTTCAAAAGCCGATATTTTAGTTTCGGCTGTCGGAAAAGCAAAATTTGTTACTGCCGACATGGTCAAAGAGGGGGCTGTCGTTATCGACGTGGGCATGAACCACGACGAAGACGGAAAGCTCTGCGGCGACGTAGACTTTGCAGCCGTTGAACCCAAAGCAGGGTTTATTACTCCCGTTCCGGGCGGCGTAGGTCCCATGACAATCGCTATGCTGATGAAAAACACTCTTACAGCCGCTAAAATTCATGCCGCTGCACCGGCAAAAAGAAATCCTAAAAAATAACATAACAAAATTCCGCACAAAGTTTTTTGATATATTCTTTGTGCGGTTGCTTTTTTGTTTGTATAAATGAAGTTAAAGCTCCTTGAACATCATAATATGAGGACAAAATTCGTCAAGATATTCTTCGCCTATCGGATTATATCCCAGCTTTTTGTAAAATCCCGACATTCTGCACTGAGCCGACAGCTTTGCGGAAGTTCCCCCCACTTGCTTAATGTACGATTCGGCAGCCTGCATTATCTTTGCTCCCAAATGCTGAGAACGATATTCTTTCTCTACGGCAACTCGTCCAATCATATATGACTGTTTGTTCTCATCATAGAACACTCTGCAAACTGCCGCCGCTTTATTGTCAATGTAAAGAACCATATGAACGGCTATATCGTCAATTTCGTCAAACTCTGCGGAAAAACCCTGTTCGTCAAGAAAAACTTTTGCCCTGAGTTTCTTTGCCTCTTCGGGCAATGTCGAATATTGTTTAATTTCCATTTTTTTCCTCTCAAATTTAAAAATATCAGCAAATATGAAAGCAGTTTAACATATTATCATATATTGTGTCAATATGAAATTTATAAATTTTTAACTTAATTTATAGTAAAACTTAAGGTTTATTTTAAGTTAAGGACTTAAAATATAACCATAGACAAAAACAAAAACCAAAATAAAAATATAAAGCTTAACGCTTAGGAGGAAAATTTTATGGATAACAATTTTAACTACAATAATAACAATACGACATCTAACGGTCAGGGCAGCTCAACTTTTAATCCTTACGGCAGCCCTTACGACAGACAGGAAACTTCTTCGGCAGCGTCAACGCCTGTCAGCGTTTCGCAAAGTACTCGGCAAGAAGCTTTCACCGTTCCAAATTATTCTCAGAACACAGGCTCTTATACAAATCCTTACTCTTCCCCTCAATACACGCCTAACGATTTTAACTCTCCGACACCCAAGAAGGAAGGGAGCGGCAAAAAGTTCGGTCTTTCGGTTGCGGCAATTTGTGCGGCTTTGGTAATTTCAGGCGGTTCGTTCTATGCCGGCGTAAGCTACTACGACAACAACACAAAAGGCTCTGCAAACGGCACAACTTCTTCGGTAGTCAACACAAATAAGACTGTTCCTGCCACAAGCACAATGACTGTTTCCGGCGACACAACAACGGCTGACAATACTATTACTTCTGTTGTAGAAAACGCTATGCCGTCAATGGTAGCCATAAGCACTGTTTCTCAGGAAGAACTTAACGATATGTACGGATATTTTTACCGCTACTTCTTAGATGAGGATTTTGACAATACTTATGAAGTGAGCGCAAGCGGCTCGGGTATTATCATAAGTCAAAATAACGACGAACTCTTGATTGTTACCAATAATCACGTAATTGACGGCGCAGACCAAATTGCGGTTGAGTTTATCGATGGCGAGAGTTACGACGCAACAGTAAAAGGCACTGCGGCAGACAATGATTTGGCAGTTATTTCCGTTAAGCTTTCGGACATAAGTTCAGATACTCTCAGCAAGATTAAAGTTGCAACTCTCGGCGATTCCACAAAGTTAAAGCTTGGCGAGTCTGCTATTGCTATCGGCAACTCATTGGGATACGGTCAGTCCGTAACGGTTGGTTATATAAGCGCTACCGAAAGAGCCGTACAGCTTTCCGACAAGACAATGACCCTTATTCAGACGGACGCTGCAATTAACCCCGGCAACAGCGGCGGCGCATTGCTGAATATTAAAGGCGAGGTTATCGGCATTAACTCCGCAAAATATTCCGATACCAGCGTAGAGGGTACGGGTTATGCAATTCCGATTTCCGATGCCGAGCCAATTATTGATAAGCTCATGAACTCGACATATGTTTCGGATGATGATAAACCTTTCTTAGGAGTATCGGGCGATACAGTTCCGGAAACATATCAGGACAAATTCAGTTGGCCTGAGGGTGTGTATGTATCGCAGGTTACACGCAACTCTCCGGCAGAGCTTGCCGGATTGAAGTCAGGTGACATTATAACGGCAATTAACGGTACTGAAACAAAGAGTATGTCCGAAATTCAGACTATTCTTGAGGGTTGTTCCGTAGGCGACCAAATTACGCTTTCGGTTACACGCACATCTTCACGAGGCAAGACTGAAAGCGGAGAACTTACCGCAACTCTTATTTCCCGTAAAGATGCCGGTCTTTAATATGCCTTTTTCAAAAGGCGAGCTTCGGCGAATTCTTAATGGCGAAGCCCTTAACAATATATTATACTGTTCATAAAAAATTTCACCCCGATAATGTATTGGAAACATTATCGGGGTATTTTTTTATTCGCTTTCGTTGTTTTCGGTTATTGGAATTTTAAAGGAATATATTGCCAATACGAGCGAGAAAATTAAAATAATTCCCACGCAAATTATCAAACATACATTTTCGTTTGTAATCAATGCCGCCGCCGTCATCAAAACGCCTGCTATAATACTCATGATACCCGCAAAACGCTGGCTTTTCTTCCATACTTCGTCATTTTGCATGGTGGACGGCGTGCGGAAGCCTATAAAGGCATTTCGTCGAATCGTAGGCAGGATATTTCCTGTTACTATCAACATTATGCCAATCAAACCCATTGTTACTTTAATCATTGATTGTATTGTAAAAGTATTTTTCTGTATGCCCAAAGTAATCATCAGGAAATATGCTGTTATAATATTAAAAACGGTGAGTACTGATATTCCAACGGTTAAAAAAGCCTTATTGCTGTTATTTCCCGACGTGTCTTTTTTAGCCGTTGCTTTCATTGATATCAAAACTGCAATTCCCATGATTACGGACATTCCCGTAATCAAAAGAGTTTCCCAGCGGCTGCCCATACGGTCGGGATTGCCGTTTAAGTCAAAGTGAACCGGTATTGTTTCGGGCATAAACGGAATTGCGGCAAGAGCCGCCGCTATTGGCAAAAACATTAGTACAATAAATATTACCATTTTAATTTTATTTTTTTTGTTTTCATTGCTGTTCCTTCCTTTCAAGCTGTCAAGCCACATAATTGCTTCGTCAAGAATTGTCAGATTTAACTCGTAGTAAATGAAGTTCTTGTACTTTGTTTCGTAGATTAAGTCTGCTTTCTTTAGCTTAGCCAAATGATAAGACAATGCCTGCGGCGATACTCCAAGACTTTGAGCCAAATCTCCAGAACTGATTTTTCCCTCTTTGAGTTTGTCGAGTATTTGCCGCCTGTTTTCGTCCGACAGAGCGGACAAAATTTCGCTTATACCCACTTAAAACACCTCCTTGAGAAAATCTATTAAAAATTTTCTTTAAATAGATGATATCACTTTTTCCGTGCTTTGTCAATATCTATTTAAAAATTTTTTTAAATAATTATCGAGTATTATTATAAAAAAGCCGTTCTGTCAAGATTAACTCAGACAGAACGGTATATTTTTATTTTTTATTTTTTATTCATTGGCAATTTTTATAAATATACAGCTTAAAGGCGGCATTAATATCTGATTATTTTCAGGTTTAAGCTCTTCGTGAGTTGAAAGAACAATTTCGCCCGAAACAAAATCAAAAGCAATCGGAACAGATTTATCCTCATATCCGCCGTTGAACACGCAAAGCATTTTTTCGTTGTCATCATAGCGAATGTAAGACATTATGCTGTCCTTACAGAATGCGTCCTTGAACTCGCCGTCATTAAAGCATGAATGCTCACGGCGAACCTTGCCTAATGCCTTATGCCAATTAAGGAGTTCCATATTTTCATGACCCCATGGGTATGTAGAACGGTTGAACGGGTCTTTGTAGCCCTCTACGCCCGCTTCGTCACCGTAGTAAACACATGGGAATCCGGGAAGTGTAAACTGCATGCCCGACGCTACTTTCATTAAGCGAACGCCGTATCCTCTTTGTTCTTCGTTCATTCTTGTGTTGAACTGAAACTCTCTGTTGCGTCCGTTGAGCGGTTCGCCTGCCAAAACGGTAATGGCTCTTTCCGTATCATGCGTAGTTATAAAATTCATAAGGTTGCGTATAACCGGACGAGGATAATTTTCCAATATACAAAGTATGCCCTCCATGATATGGAATGCGTCTATGCCTCTTAAATATTCGAGTATCGCACTTCTGAAAGGGTAATTCATAACGGTATCAAGCTGTTCGCCAAGCAAAAATCTCCTTCTTGAACCATAGCTTTCTTTATTTGAAGCGTCTTCCCAAACTTCGCCGATAACGATAGCTTCGTCGTCCTCAGCTTTAACGGCTTTTCTCAAGTTCTCGATAAATACGTCCGGCAATTCGTCGGCAACGTCAAGACGCCAGCCGCTGTTGCCGGCTTTAATCCACTTGCGGATAATACCGTTTTCACCGTTGATATATTCGTTATAACCGGGGTCGTCTTCTCTGGTGTTCGGCAAAGTATCAAATCCCCACCAAGAGTTATATCCGTAAGGCCAGTTGTTAAAATCATACCAGCTGAAATATGGAGATTCCTTTGAATTAAACGCACCTATCGTTTTGTATCTGCCCTGACGGTTGAAGTATTTGCTGTCGCTTCCCGTATGCGAGAATACTCCGTCGTTAATTACATGAATGCCGCGTTTTTTTGCTTCTTCGCACAAAGTTCGGAAATCTTCTTCATTTCCCAAAAGCGGGTCTATATCTTCGTAGCTTGCGGTATCGTAGCGGTGGTTTGAATATGCCTCGAATATAGGATTCAAGTATATGCAAGTTACTCCCAAGTCCTGCAGATAATCAAGCTTCTGAGTGATTCCTTTTAAATCGCCCTCGAAGAAGTCTGTGTTTGTAATAACGCCCTCTCTGTTTGGACGCCACTCGGGAATTTCGTCCCAAGAGTTGTGATATTCTCTGTCTTCTCGTCCTGCGCGTTTATTTTCGCCCGAGAAGAAAAATCTGTCGGGGAAAATTTGATACATTACGCCGCTCGGCGACCAATTTGGCGTATGAAATCCTTTTTTATAGCAGGTAAGCTGCCATGAATAAATAATGTTATAGTCAATGCGTGAATTGCTGCCGAAATCTCTGACTAAATAGCGGATACCGTCCGGGGTATCCAACTGGAAAGTATACCAATACAATCCCATTTTATTTGGAGCGAAATCGCATTCCCAAATCTCGCATTCATCTACCGTACCGCCCCAGAGCATGGTATAGTTATCTCTTTTACTGTTGCGGCTCTCGTCAATTACAATTAAATGAGCCTTGCTGCACTTTAGGTAAAGCGGAACTTTGATTTTAAAATGAACAGAAGTTCCTTCCTCAACAGCTCCTATGGGATTGCGGTAGTATGAATTTCTTGAACAAAAAATCTGATCCATAATCATCTTCCCTCACATTGTGGAAATTTCCACACGAATTATCCGTCATATCTGCAATTACTACATGGTATTAAGACTAATTCTGAAATATGTAGTTTTTTACACCGCCGCCGCATTTTTTCTAAATTTATTTAACGATTCCCAAGGCGGTGACTTGCAAAAAGGGATTGCAGTAACCCTTATACTCTATAATAAACAATCCTAAAGCCAATGTCAACCCTGTTTTTTGTCGTAATTTTATATATTTTTTATTAATCTTGCCCAATTAAGATATTATATAGGTTATTCTTTGTTTTATTTTGTTACAAAATGTTATAAAATTACTCAATTTTATTTGACAAATGAAATTTTTTACAATAATATTTCCTTAATCTTTTTTTGTCTGATTTAAAAATTTTTTGGGGGCGAGGCAGAAAAATCAACCGACCGGACAAGGCTGAATCATTTTTAAGGGCAAAGCCCTTAAAAATCCCCGTTTTCCAATGGAAAACGGGGCAGGGCAGGCAAAGCCTGCCGGATTCAGCCTTGTCCGAGGCGGTTGGTTTTCCGGCAGCTTATTTAAGCTATAAAGCCTATTTTTTTCATAGCCTTGTCAAGAGTTCTTTGGGAAATTTTCTGAGCTATTTCATCGGCTTTTCTGTAACAATCCTGCAAATAACTTTTGTCGGCGATGTACTTTTCGTAACGCTCGCGAATCGGACGAAGTTCTTCCACAACAGCCTCGCCGACAGCGGTTTTGAAGTCACCGTAACCTTTGCCGTCAAATTCCTGTTCGATTTGCTCAAAGCTTTTGCCGGTAATGGTCGAATAAATGCCCATAAGGTTATTAATTCCGTCCTTGCCCTCGGCATAGCAAACCTTAGCTTCGCTGTCCGTAACGGCGCGTTTGAATTTTTTCATAATGGTTTCGGGAGAATCCATAAGAGTAACGCAGGCATTGACATTTTCATCGGACTTGCTCATTTTTTTAGATGGGTCTTGAAGCGACATAACTCTTGCCCCGTGCTGAGG
>CACWIU010000025.1 GCA_902761025.1 uncultured Ruminococcus sp.
ACTTATATTATATTATAAATTTAACCGTTTTGTCAATATCCAGTATAATATTTGAATAAAGAAAAATACCAAAACGGCGTGACGGGTTGTGACGGGTTTACGGTTTTTTCTAACTCTTTCATATAAAAAAATAAAATATATAATATATAAAGAAGTCTTGAAAATTGCCGCAAACCCGTCACAGCCAACGCTAAAATATATTTTTAGTGATTTACAGTTATGCAGTAAACCTTTTTAGCTCCGGCTTTTAACAATTCGTTCGTACAAGCCGTTAATGTTGCTCCCGTTGTAACTATATCGTCAAAAATCAAAATTGTTTTGTCACGCACTTCGTCTTTATTAATAACACGATATGCGTCAAGAACATTTGTCCTGCGTTGAGCAGCATTCAATTTGTGCTGCGAGTCTATATTTCTTGATTCATAAAGCGTTTCTCTAAAAACAACATTATTTCTTTTAGCAGTATGAACCGCAATAGCCCTCACTCCGTAAAAATGAAGTTTTCCAGCATTATGTTTATGCGGCGGAACACAAGTGTAAAAGTCAAATGAGATATCGCTAAGTTCATTCTTTATCACTTCACTTAAAATTATTGAATATTGCAAATAAAACTGACGATAATCATTATATTTAAAAGAAAGCATTGCCCGCCTTGCTAACCCCTCGTGCCTAAAACGTGAAATACATACTATCCCATTGCAAAGCTTTTTATAACGAACAGGCTCTTTTGAGTATTTAATACAGTCATCGCAAAAAGCCTTGTAAAATCCGATAACTTTTCCGCAAAATATACACCGTGACGGAAAAAACAGTCTGTCAATATTCATTGATTAGTTATTCTCCGTACCGCAACAAAGAAAATCTCTCAATCCCGAATATCTTTGAGTTTTTTTGTTATTCTCTACCATTTTTTGGATTATTTCATATTTTCCGACTAATATCAAAAGCTTTTTTGCCCGAGTAACAGCCGTATAAAGCAAATTCCTGTAAAGCAGCTGAGGGGGACTGTTATACATAGGAATTATTACGGCTTCAAATTCATTTCCTTGACTTTTATGAATGGTAGAACAATATGCTAAGTCAACGTCTATTATATCTTCGTATGTATATTCTGCCGTTTTGTCATCGAACTGAATAACAACAGTTTTTCCTATTCTGTTAACTTTAGTCAATATTCCGATATCGCCGTTAAATATGCCCTCTCCCTTTGAACCGTCTGTTTTTACCCAAGGAATATTATAATTATTTTTATTCTGCATTACTTTGTCACCCTCACGCAAGCTTTTTTGTCCGATTTTCAATTCAATTTTGCCTGCGGCAGGCGGATTTATTGCGTCTTGCAAAGCCTTGTTCAAAGCTGCCGTTCCCAAATCGCCTTTTCTTGACGGAGAAAGAACTTGAATATCTTCAAAAGAAGAATATCCGTAGCTTTTCGGCAGTCTGTTCCTACAAAGTTCTATTATGGTATTCAGCATTACGGCAGACGAACTGCACTTTAAAAAAAAGAAATCGTTATCTTTTATATCCGTAACGGGCATTTCGCCTTTATTTATTTTATGAGCGTTCGTAATAATCAAACTTTGCATTGACTGACGAAAAATCTCATTAAGAGTAACCGTTGGCAATACTCCCGAAGAAATTAAATCACTCAAAACATTTCCTGCTCCTACGCTCGGAAGCTGGTCGCTGTCACCTACCAGAATAAGACGACACCCCAGCGGAAAAGCCTTCATTACGCTGTCAAAAAGCAAAGAATCAATCATCGAAACTTCGTCCAAAATCAAAGCGTTGCATTGAAGAGTTCGCTGTTCGTTTCTTTTGAAGACAGGGCGGTTATTTTCCGTCCATTCAACTTCAAGCAACCTGTGAATAGTTTTGGCTTCGCAGCCTGTAAGCTCGCTCATTCGCTGAGCCGCTCTGCCTGTGGGAGCTGCCAAAAACACATTTTCTCCGTTGTCTTTGAGAATTTTTATTATAGCGTTCAGAGTAGTTGTTTTTCCCGTACCGGGTCCGCCCGTCAATACAAGAACGCCTTGCGTTACGGCTTTTTTTATTGCGTCTTTCTGTAAATCAGCGTATTGAATATTTTCACTTTTTTCTATATCTTTAATTTTTTTGTCAATATTCTCAATCAGCGGCGGCGGAAACCTGAGCAGCATTTTCAGTCTTTCGGCTGAATAAGTTTCAGCATTATAATATATGGGTAAATATATAAATTCAATATCATTATAATTTTCTATTTTCGTTTCGCAAAAAACAGAGGCGTCAAGCGTCATCTTGTCAATGACATTCTCCACACGTTCTGCGTCGGCACGAATAAACTCCGCACACGTCGCCTTTAGTTTTTCCTTTGGCAAACACGTATGCCCGTTTGCCGTATTATGAGTTAAAATATGCAAAACAGCCGCTCGAATACGGTTTTCATTATCTTCCGGCTTCTCTTGAAGAGCCGCTATTTTGTCTGCTCTGTCAAAACTGATATTTATATTCTCTTCGCATAAAATATAAGGGTTTTCTTCTATAAGCTCCCTTGCTTTCGTTCCAAGCTGTTTCCATATCTTTACCGCTTCTTCGGGAGTAATTTTATATTTGTCAACATAAATCATAAGTTCCCGAAAGCCAAACGTCTTTTTTATTTCTTCGCTGAAATACTTTGCTTTTTCAAGTGAAATTCCTTTTATGCAAGTAAGCTTTTCCGGTTGGTTTTCCATAACTTCAAGCGTATTCTCTCCAAACTCGGCAACTATTCTCGCAGCCATTCTTGACCCTATGCCTTTTATAGCTCTGCTCGAAAGGTACTTTAATATAGCGTCGCTTGTACTGGGCTGACAGCGTTCAAAAAAACTGACCGTTAACTGCTCTCCGTAAGTAGGGTGAGTTTTAAAAACGCCCGTCGCTTTAATTTCGTCGCCGACTTCTACTCCCGGCATTGTTCCTACCGCACAGACAAGCTCGCTTTTTGTGTCGATATTAAGCACTGTATATCCGTTTGAATCATTTCGGTAAACTATACTGTCCACAAGCCCTGTTACTTCATAAGTTTCATTAATGTTCATACTCTATCCCCATATTCGAATTATAGATTTATTATATCACAAAAATGCAGCGTGTACATCTTTTTTTTACAAATAAAAAATTCTCTTTTAATAGTATTTACAAATTCGACAAATTGTTTTATAATTAAAAAATAAAAATATGTTTAATTTGTTTGGAGGCGATTTTATGCGATGTCCTTACTGTTTATACGAAGAAAGCAAAGTAATAGATTCTCGCTCCGCCGACGACGGCGAACGCATAAGAAGAAGACGAGAATGTGCAAAATGCGGCAAGCGTTTCACCACTCATGAAACAGTCGAAACTATTCCCGTAATAGTAGTTAAAAACGACAAATCCCGCGAACCGTTCGACAGAAACAAGCTCCTTTCGGGTCTTATAAAAGCCTGCGAAAAACGTCCCGTCCCTCTTGAAAAAATAGAATTAATCGCAAATCAAATCGAATCCCGTTTCCAAAGCTCTCTGGAAAAAGAAGTCACTTCAAAAGAAATAGGCGAATTGGCAATGGAAAAATTGAAAGACCTTGACGAAGTGGCTTATGTCAGATTTGCGTCCGTTTACAGACAATTTAAAGATATTCAAACTTTTATGGCAGAACTCGATAAACTGTTGTCCGAAAAATAACGGGGACACTCGCAAAAGCGTCCCCGTTCGTCGTCTGTTAATTTAAGGTGTTTCAATCGCTGTCATTATCCACACTATGGTCAATGCGATACCCTATATTGCCGATAATACCGTTTTGAATATAAAAATACATATATTGGTTTCCTGTATAATATCTGTATTCATCGTTGGTAATACTGCTGCTCAGTCCGTAGGCTTTCAAAACGTCCGTGACAGTCATTCCAACCTTAATTCCCTTTGAAGTTGAAATATTGTCATTGAAAATCTGTATCTCCTCTACTCTGTAAACACTGTCTTCATCGGGAACTGCCATAAGCCAAAAATCATCGTAATTGTAAATCTGATTTTCAATGTCCGGGTCACTTTGTACCGGCACTGCCTCAACGCTTTTTATTTCTCCCAAAGGTTCTTTGACAGATTCGATATCATCGCCAAGATAAATATTTCCTTCGTTTATTAAAAACACCATATCTTCTTCCGAAAAGCTGCCGACTTCCACTGGGTTTTCACTGCCAACCTGCTCATTCGCCGTATCGCTGTCCGTATCCGTGTCGGTATCGTCCGAATCGGAAACAAAATCACTGTCTGTGTCAAGACGAGATACGTCGCTTTCGGTATCGTCTGCCGTATGAGTGGATACCTCAACATCGTCTTCGCCCGGTTCAATCGTATAATAATAAGTTATGGTATGCACCGTATTATCAGTCACGCTGCTTGTATGACTGCCTGAACTTGCGGAAGAAGATACTTCTGAAACCAAAACACTATGCTCAGTCTTCTTTTCGGTTGATTTCGACACGACAGGCTCTTCCGAGTTAACAGGATTATATTCATATTCGGCTGTTCGACTGCCCATACTTGAAGCAACATCGCCGGTATCGGTATAGTTAATGATAGAATGACCATCGTCTTTAACTTGAGATTTTTCATCGCAAGACGTAAGACTTAAAACAAAAAACAATGATACCAAAATCACAACGGATTTCTTTCTCATTTTAATTTTTATTTTCATTTTCATTCATCGACACCTCATTTCGCTGTTTCATTATAGCATACAACCCCTATGTTACATTATATTATATCACTAAATTTTATTTTATCAAGTAGGAATTTGTAATATTTTTTTAAATTTTATTAATTTGTTGACATTGACTAAACAACAGCAAGGCTGCTCTCTTACATAGCCTTGCTGTTGTTGTTTTTATATATTTTTATTTTATTCCACTATTCTTATTCTCATAATGCCGTCTTTATCAATTTGCAGCGACATACTCTGTATATATTTTTTGTAAAAATTCTGTTTTTCCGCTTCGGAAATATCCATTCGCAGCGTTGTAAAAATATCGTCAAGCAGCTGATAAGTGTCCAGCTCAATCAAGTCTTTAACTCTTGATTCCAATTCGTTATGCAATACCGCCATTTTGAAATTTTTAATATTTCCTGTGCAAAAATCATCTATGGAACAATAGTACGTTCCGTTTTCAATCAAGGCATTTTTTATATCCTGACCGCACTTTGAATACTCAATCATAACTAAAAATTTAGCCTCGGGCATAGAAGAAATAAGTCCCCAAAAGTCCGAATCGCTTGAACACAAAATAAACGATGAAATGTTGTCACGGTAATACGATGCCGACACTCCCGCACACATTTTCATATCTACCAACGATTTATTTTCTTTTATCCTGTCCACAAGAATATGCTCTACGGGAATTTTAGTCATGTTCTTCAAAAATGACCATGCCCTCGTCGTATGAATGTCGTCATAAAGCATTATTTTATGAATACGCTCAATCTCGCTGCTGTCAAGCTGTTTTAATACCGACGCCAATTTATAAGCGTCCGAATTTTCACAGTCTACAACTATAACCGCCGACTCGCTGCTTTTTATAAAATCATAAATATTTGTTTTTACAAGCTCGCTTGCGTCCTTGACTTTTGTATAATCGTGAAACTCATCTTTAAACTGCCGATAAAGAATACGCAAAAATTTTTCGTCGTTCAGCAGAATATTTCCCTCTTCAACAGGCGTCCAATAAATATATCTTGTATACGGATACCAAAGACGAGCCTGCGAAAATTTCTTTGATTCTGTCTTAATCATATCTTCATTTTGTCCTTTGGGCATAATAAACAGACTTTTTATATAATCCCAGTTGACCCATTCGGGAAACAAATCTTTAATATTCGCAATCCTTTGAACAATCAACATATTAATATCGGCAAGATATTTATTAACTTTATAATTTGCTTTTACAATATCAATATCATACTTTTGCAAAGTCTTTATATCTTCTTTATATATTTCCTGACGGTCAAGATTTTGAAGATTAAAAACTATGTTTCTTTCCGTTGAAGTGTAATTCAGCATAAGGTTAGACCTTAAATTGCAAAGCGTTCTTATAATTACCGCATTTTCATCGGTTTTTAATTTGTCAAAAAGTTCTGCGTATTTTGGGTTATTCTCAATAAGTATGTCAATTTTTGTACCGACTAAAAACGCAACTGTAAGCGAAACGCCTTTTTGAACCGATTTATAAAATTTACTTTCGTTATACTCTGATTCCACGAGCAACAATCCTTTCTTTCGTCTGTATTTTCCGTATTAGATAAAAATATTTAATACCGTGCCTTTTATTTTATCATATATTAATCTTTTTTGCAACAAAAGAATTTTATATTTTTTACAAAATTTCTGCCTCTACGTTATCCAAAATATTCAAAATATCTTCGGGCAAAACACTTTCAATTCTAATTTGTTTTTTTGTAACTGGGTGCTGAAAACAAACTTCCCTGCAATGCAGAGCCTGTCTTGAAATATATTTTAACGAACCGCCGTACATATCGTCGCCCGCCAAAGGATAACCCAAATATGACATATGCACTCTTATTTGATGAGTTCTGCCTGTTTCTAAGTCAAATTCTGTTAACGTATGACCGTTTCCGTATTTCAAAGGTCTGTAATGAGTAACGGCGTTAACCCCTCCGCTGCCAACTTCCCTTTGAATGGAATGACCCTCTTTTAATCTGATTGGAGCGTTTACAGTTCCGCCCTCTTTAATTACGCCCTCGCAGACAGCAATATATATTTTCTTAACGCTCTTAGGCAGCAATGCCGCCGCATAAGCATTTTTGGCGGTCAGCAGCACTCCCGAAGTATCTCTGTCAAGTCTGTTGACGGCTCGAAAACTCCATACTTCCCCTTTGCTCTCTGCATAATATGCCGCTGCGTTAGCCAATGTGTCATCAATATGACCGTGAACAGGGTGTACTGTCATAAACGCCGATTTATCAAACGCAATTATATGTTCGTCTTCATACAATATTTTTATTGGGAGATTTATAGGCTCTATTTCATTTTTTTCATCGGGCAAAGTGATTGCAACTTCATCGCCGCTGTAAAGTTTGTCAATCGTTCTGATATGTACGCCGCTGCTTGTAATGCCATTTTCTACAAGTTTTAATTGCCTAAGCAGCGTTGCCGACACATTGCAATCACCTCGAAGAAAGTTTTTCACCTGTATTCCGTCATTATTTTCATCAACTGTAAATTTAATTTGAATACCCATTTTTTACCTCATTTGACAACCACTTTTTTATATAATTTATTTATAAAATTTATTTTAATTTTATCTCTATTTCATTTCAAATCAAAGAAAGGAAAACCGTTATGTCAGGATATCTTAAAAGAATTTTTCCCATTTTTCTTGCCGTAACTCTATTCGCAACCGTCATCATGCTTTGCTGTGTCAGAAAAGGAGAAAATAAAATTCAGATGACCGCCGGTATTTCAAACTCAAACTCAAATTCAAACGAAAACAGCGGCGAAGTATTGTATGACCCTAACGCAAATCCTCAAACAAAATCTAAAAATCACGTCTTTCATAAAGGAGAAATGCGTGGAATATGGATACCTTACTTCAACCTTTCAGACGGCAATATTCCTATGAGCGAAGAACAATTCAAAAAACATTTTGACGAAATAATCCGCACTTCAAAAGAACATGGAATAAACACTCTGTTTGTACATGTTCGTTCTCACTGCGACGCCGCATACCCCTCGGAAATTTTTCCGTTTGCAAATGTTTTTACGGGAAACTCCGATATTACTCCCGATTATGACCCACTTGAATATATGATAAAAGCAGCTCACAAAGCCGGTCTTGAATTTCACGCATGGCTTAACCCTTTCAGAGTAATATCAGACGCCGAAAAAATAGCGTTGTCCGCAAACAGTCCGTGCTATCGCTGGCTGCATGACGATAACTTGTCCAATGACCGAAATCTCATAGAATGCAACGGCGGTTTGTATCTTAATCCCTCAAAACCCGAAGCACGTTCGCTGATTATTAGGGGTGTGCGTGAGCTTGTCAATAACTACGACATTGACGGTATTCATCTTGACGACTATTTCTATATGTTCACCGAAAGCGAATACGATTCCGAAGATTATAACGAGTATTTATCGACTTTGGACGATTCTTCAAACGCTCTGCCCCTTATACAATGGCGGTGCACAAATATAAACATACTAATTTCGGGAATATATGCCGTAGTCAAAAACGCCGATGACAGTACTTTATTCGGCATTTCTCCTCAAGGCAATATGGAAAACGATATAAATATGGGGGCTGACGTTTATTCATGGTGCAGCTTATACGGTTATGTCGATTATATCGCTCCTCAGATTTATACAAATTCCGACAACCCTCTTCTCCCCTATGAAGATACCGTCGAAGAGTGGAAAAACATTATTACCAATGACAGAATAAAACTCTATATAGGACTTGCTCTATATAAAGCCGGAAGCGAAGACGACAACGGCACTTGGCTCAACAGCGACGATATTATAAGCCGGCAAATAGAATATGCACGTTCTTCAAATACAGACGGTTTTATTCTTTATTCTTGGGAATATCTGAACAATGAACAGACTTCTGCCGAAGTCACAAATATTGAAAATATAATTAACAATATATAATTATTAATTATATTTATATATCGTTTTTGATTGTTTTTTTATTTACATTTGGTTTAATTATATTTTCAAAAGCATAGTTCCATAATATCTCAGAACCTTGCGGCGTTGCTTTATTTCTTTCAAGAACCTTGCTTAAAACTACTCCATGCTCTTCCCATGCCTTGCCGCCCACATAGTCATTTAACATCATAGGCTGCAAATTATCCATAACATGGGCAAAATTTGCTTCGGGAGTATCGTTTCTTTCAAACTCTTCCCATAAGTCACGCAGTTCTTTTGCTTTGTCTGTCGGCAGAATGCCAAAAATTCTGTCGGCAGCTTTTTCTTCTCTTTGCCGCTGAGTTTTCTTTGCTTCATCGTCATAAGCGTAAGTATCTCCTGCGTCAATCTCGACAATATCATGAATTAAAATCATCGTGACTGTTTTTAACAAGTCGATTTTTTTATTTGAATATCCGCTGAACAAAATCGCCATAAGTGCGGCATGCCAAGCATGTTCCGCATCGTTTTCCTTTCGGACTGCTCCGGTTAAATACGTTTGCCGTCCGATAAATTTTTCTTTGTCTATTTCTCTGCAAAAATCAAAAATTTTATCTAATTCTTCTTTCATGATTTTCCCCCCTAATAATTTTTCAGATTAATATTAAATTAAATAAAAAGATTAGGGCAGAGATTTACCATTTGTAATCCCTGCCCACACAGAATGTTCCGCTTTTACTCTTCTTCAAAGCTTGCTTGAGAAGTGAAATTCAACCCGTCAAATGCTTTAATAACCATTTCGCCCGGTGTCTGAGTACATCGAGCATACTCCAACATAATAACAGAACGTATGGAGTGCATCGCATGTTCGTCTAAACGATTTACTATGCTTCTCGAACCCTCTCCAAGAAAAGCAACTGCATCAAGATTTTCTTCCCCTTTGCCGTCGTTGAACTTTCGAAAAATTTCATAAGGGAATATACCTACTGTACGAAGAATTTTATGCGTTTTTTGATTATAGTCGTAAAACATTATCAACGCCAAATACGTACTCCATGACATTCTCCTTGTCTTGCGTTCAATCGCACCGTAGGTTTGACGGGAAACACCAACAATGGAAGACAGCTCTTCTTGAGATACGTCAGCTTTCGTTCTGAGCATTATAAGCTCATTCGTAAGGCTGTCAATGAAATAATTTTTTTCACTTTCCGTTATCGCCGATTTTAAAAATTTTTCCACATTCATCATCTCCCCACCGTATTATTAAGGAGAAAAACACAGCCAACAGCTATTTCAAAATTCCGTTTCACCGCTCGCTTAACATAAAAAAACTTAAAAAATCCCATAACAACGGCATTTTTCTCCCTATGACTATTATATATTGAGGAAACAATTCCGTCAACTGTTTTTATTGCAAAATCTATCCCAATGTTTTGCGTAGATTTTTGGCTATATATCCATAAATGTTATAAAAAGCAAGTGTTTAATTCTTTTTTGCAATAATTTTTTCCGAACGAACGTGTTCTTCACCGAATTTTTCCCCAATAAATCTATCATAATACGTGTACAGCTTTTGCGTTCCGTTCTCAAGATGATAATAATGCACAATATAGGGAAATAACAATCCTATTTCCAATATCATTAATATTAACATAGGAATAGTTTGAAAATAACACATTGCTACAAGCGTAACGATAGTTATTACCGCAAACATATGAGTTACAATCAAATGAATAAGTCTTTCATGCTGGAAAAACTGAATTTGTGTCAAGAGCTGAGCAATTAACGCTTCTCTTTCTTCTTTTGACAGTTTTTTCAGTTCTTCGGAATTTGTGCGGCTGTCTATATATGCTATATAATCGCATAATCTTTTATACATATCAAATTACACCTCTTTTGTTTTAAGAAGTCAGCCTTTAGCCTCGTACCAGTTGTCGCCCGTATTTGCGTCGGCTGTCAAAGGCACTTTTAAAGCAACGGCATTTTCCATTTCTTCTCTGAGAATTTCGGCTGCTTTTTCCGCTTCTTCTTTCGGAGCTTCAACAATTAATTCGTCATGCACCTGCAAAATTAATCTTGCTTGCATGTTTTCTTTTTTCAGCCGTTCAAACACACGAATCATAGCTATTTTGATAATATCCGCCGCTGTTCCCTGAATAGGCATATTTCTTGCCACACGTTCGCCGAAAGAGCGTAAATTATGATTGCTTGACGCCAATTCGGGAAGATATCTTCTTCTGCCGAACATAGTTTCAACGTAACCCTGTTCTTTAGCCTTTGCAACAATTTTATTCATATAAGCGTTTACTCCGCTGTAATGAGCAAGATACGCTTTTATATAATTATCCGCTTCTTTACGGGTAACTCCTATATCTTTAGCCAAAGAGAACGCTCCTATGCCGTAAACAATGCCAAAATTTACCGCTTTCGCTCTGCTCCTCATTTCGGAATTGACCATATCGGCAGGCAAGCCGAAAACCTGCGAGGCTGTGACAGTATGAACGTCTGTTCCGTCATTAAATGCCTTAATCATTTCCGCATCGTCTGCGATATGGGCAAGCACTCTGAGTTCAATCTGAGAATAGTCCGCATCAACAAGCACCCAATCTTTTTCCGCAATAAAAAATCTTCTCAGCTCCCGTCCGACTTCCGTTCTTACGGGGATATTCTGCAAATTAGGCTCTAAAGAAGAAATACGTCCCGTTCTCGTTTCCGTCTGATTAAAAATAGAGTGTATGCGGCTTGTGTCATCTGTCACTTTGACTAAGCTGTCACAATAGGTAGATTTCAGCTTTGCAAGCGTTCTGTACTCTAAAATCATGTTTATAGCTGGGTGAGCATCTCTCAAACCCTCTAAAACTTCTGCGTTTGTAGAATATCCGCTTTTAGTCTTTTTTGAGCATGGCAATTCTAATTTTTCAAACAATGCCGTTCCCAGTTGTTTTGGAGAATTGATATTAAACTCATAACCGATTGAGTCATAAATCTGCTTTTGGAGCTGTTCAATTTTTTCTCCAAGCTTTATTCCGTATTGAGTTATTTGCTCTCTGTCTATTTTCACTCCGTAAATTTCCATTGAGGCAAGGACATTGGCAAGGGGCATTTCGATATCCCTTAAAAGAGAGGCTTGCCCGAAAGCGTCCGTTTTTATGCTCAGCTTATCGCAAAGCTGCGGCAAAAAAGCCGCATACGACGCATTGTCACTGCTGTAAAGAAGAGATACTTCGTAATATTTTAACGATATTTTGTATTCTTCCATTAGTCTGCCAATATCGTAGGAACTTGCCGAGGGATTTAACAAATATGCCGCAAGCTGTATGTCCATAACAAGATTTTTCACTTCCGCATTATTCGCAATGCAAAACGCAAAAAGCTTCTTGACATTTTCGGTGTATTTGCCTATTTGCTCATCGGCAAGCAACTTTAACAAAAAATCTTTCGCCTGATTTGTTATGATACTTACATTATCGCTTGTATAGACATAAATTCGTCCGGGCATATTTTTTGACCATTCTGTTAAAAAATACGCTTTCTCTTGATTTTTAAGAAGATTATACACGCTGTCGCTATCTGCGTCATTCACAAGCAGGGGCAAAGAAAAATTTTCTTCCTCTTGAACTTTAGACAGTGCTTTTACATCGGCACGAAGATTCCACTTTTTTATAAGCGAAAATAATTCGAGTGACGCAAGCTTTCTTACAACTTCTTCCGCATCGTATACCCCAACGGAATAATGAGAAAGGTCTGTGTCAATAGGAGCTTCACGGCTTATAGTTCCGAGCATGTGGCTCATGTAGGCACTGTCTTTGCCTGCAATGAGCTTATTTTTCATGCCGGCTTTGATATCCAAAGTATCAATATTATTATATATATAATCAATCGAGCCGAATTTTTGAATTAAATCGCCCGCTCCCTTTTTGCCTATGCCTGTTACGCCCGGAATGTTGTCCGAAGTATCCCCCTGCAAAGCTTTAATCTCAATCATTTGCGGCGGAGTTACTCCGTATTCTTCTTTTATCTTTTCAACATCGTAAAGTTCCGCCTCGGCTTTGCCCATTTTCGCAGACGCTAAGCGAACAGTTACATTTTGGGAAACAAGCTGCAATGAATCGCGGTCACCCGTTGCGATAACGCATTTATTTCCCGTGCGGTCACACTCTGCCGCCAATGTTCCGAGAATGTCGTCCGCTTCGTAACCCTCGCACTCTACAAGCTTATATCCGAGTGAAGGAAGCAAATCTTTTAAAACAGGCATTTGCTGAGCAAGCTCTTCGGGCATTCCTTTTCGATTTGCCTTATAACCGGCATAAGCCTTATGACGGAAAGTAGGAGCTTTCAAATCAAAGGCAATCGCAACGGCGTCAGGCTCTGCCACCTCTTTTATTTTGTCAAGCATTGTCAAAAATCCGTATATGGCATTCGTAAAACGTCCGTCCTTTGTAGTCAACAGCTTTATACCGTAAAATGCTCTGTTTACAATACTGTTTCCGTCAACAACCAAAAGTGTCATAAAAAACTCTTCCTTTCTTTTGATTATTACGCATTATTAATTATTTTAATCTATTAAGCTTTTTACAGCCGTAACTTCCTTATGTTTAGTATAAACTCTTGGAACACGTTTACCCACCAAACAGGCAACTTCGTAATTAATAGTCCCCGTCCATGAGGCAACATCGTCCATTGAAACTCCTGCGTTTCCAACCGTGCCAACAACTTTTACAACATCGCCGACTTTAACATTTTCAATATCCGTAATGTCAAGCATACATTGATCCATACATATTCTGCCCACAACCTTTGCCATTTTGCCGCCTGCTATCATGTAAGCGTTTGGGGCAAGGTTTCTTATATAACCGTCGGCATAACCAATAGGCACGGTTGCAATTTTCATTTTCTTTTCGGCGGTGAATGTTCTGCCGTAACTTACCGTTGTTCCTTTGTCGATTTCTTTTATATGAGCAATTACGGATTTAATTTCCATAGCCGGCTTCAAAGGCAGCTGCCCCTTGAGCTTTCCGGACGGCGAAAGACCGTAAAGAATTATTCCCGCACGAACCATATTTATATGAGCCTGCGGATAATCCATAATTGCCGCACTGTTCGAACAATGGCAAATTAACTTATCCGTATCAATGCCATTATTTTTAAGCGAATCAATCATATATTTAAAACAACTCAGCTGATGTTCCGTATATTCTCTGCCCTCTTCTTTTTCATCTGAAACGGCAAAATGAGTAAATATTCCCTCAAAATCAAGATTTTTAAGAGAAAATATTTCCAAAGCCTCAGATACGGCGTTGTCTTGACCGATTGTTTGACACATTATCCCGATACGGCTCATACCCGTATCAACTTTCAAGTGAACCTTAACAGTTACGCCTATATCTGACGCACTTTTTGAAAGCTCCTTTGCATAGTCAACCGAAAACACTGCCTGAGAAATGTTATTTTTACTCAATTCTTCCGCATAAGACGCCGGAGTATAGCCCAAAATTAAAATTGGCAGAGAAATACCGCCCATTCTAAGCTCCAACGCTTCTTCAAGATTCGAAACAGCAAAAAAGTCCGCTCCCAATCGCTCGTAAAGTCCCGCAAGTTCCAAAGCTCCATGTCCGTAAGCGTCAGCCTTTATAACACAGCACAACTTCGTTTCAGAAGCAATTTGTTTTCTTATCGTTTTGAAATTATGCTCCAATTTATCAAGATTTACCTCTGCCCAAGTTCTTTTAAAATAATTGTCCAAGTTGAGTTCCTCCCGAATTTTTTATCAATATATTCATCTCACTTACAGCTTATTATATTACTTTTAATGTCAAAACGCAATATTTTTTAAACCACTATCTGCCAACTTTTAAAAAAAACAAGGCAAAGCCTGTTAAAGTTTTTTGTACAACTTTTTTTCAAAAAAATTGGCGGATTCCAAAGGCGGAGCCTTTGATGGGTTATTAAGGGCAACGCCCTTAACAATATATTGCTCTCAAAAATTTTGCTTAGCAAATTTTTTTAATGTAATTTTTAAATAGTGAATTTAAATTTACAAAAAATTTATATACCCAAAGAAGAAAAGACTTGAAATGTAACCGATTTTATGGTATTATGTAACTAATTTGTTACCACTTGTAATAAATTGTTTATTTTTAATTTAATATTACCTGACTATGGAATAGGCAAAGCGGAAACAAAATACTTGAACGGAGGTTTTTACAATGTATAAAATACTGCGCAAGTGCCTTTCCATGGTGCTTGCGGTTATGCTTTTGGCATCATTATCTGTTGTCAACTCCCTCAATGCAAGCGCAGACAACAAAACAGGCGACGGACTTGCCGCATACGCAATGCGCGCGTACAATGAAGGCTGGCAATACGTATGGGGCGGAGCTTCTCCCGGAAGCGTGGACTGCTCGGGTCTGATTTACAGTTATGTAGAGGGTGGAGCAAGAGTTACCGAAGACATGCTCTACTCTTCTCCCGAATCCGGATATGTTTCGGACGGCGTGCCGGATATTCCCGGTTTAGGTCTATGGCAGCCCGGACATGTCGGCGTATATGTAGGCGGCGGAATGGCTGTGGACGCAAGAGATGAGATTTCAAATGTATGCTATCAGTCAGTCGCAACAAAAAGTTGGGTAATGTGGTTTAAAGTAAACGGTGTTTCTTACGGAACAGATTCAAGTGTAACAAATGATGATTCTGCTAATCAACAAGAAGAATATCAAGAAGAATATCAAGAAGAGTACCAAGATGAAAACAATTTTCTTCAAAAGGACGAACAAGAGGACGAGCCTTACGCAGCTCCAAATGAAGAAATTGAAGAAGATACCATTGAAGATAATAAGTTGTTTTATGACAGTGAAGAAAACGTCAATATCCCCACTGACACAGATAACGAAATATCAGACAATGTAACTTCTTATCAATATGACAACAGTTTTTTTGAAAACTATACCGTTTTGCAGTCAGAATCGGATTACAATGTTTTTCCTCAGCAGGATTTGAACGAAGACTTTGACAGCGCAGACGAAAATACAACAGAAGAAAATACAGAAGAAGATACAAAAGAAAACTATTCGGTATATCCCGACGCTGTTTATCAGTACGGAGATACCGGAACAGATATTTCAAACATTCAATTTATGCTCTTGAAACTGGGTTATTATGACTATCTCATTTCGGGAGAGTACGACAAAAATACGGTTGACTCCGTAAGAATGTTCCAACTCGATTATAAGCTTGATTTTACAGGCTCCCTTAACGAGAATGCTCTTTCAACTTTATATCGGGTCTATGATGACAGCCTTAAAATAAAACAGCCTTCTTTGAAAAGTGATTATAACGAATTTTCTCCCGAAGAAAGCATTAATTCATCGGATACAGATACGAAGTCTGTTCAAAATAATGAGGCTGAAACATCTTTATCTTCCGATAATAATATTTCTGTAAATGAAGTCGAGTTTATTGTTCCTTCATCGTCTTCCGATTCCGATATTTCCGAAAAATCTGTTGTCGGCAGCTCAAACATCTATAAATCCCCTAAAACAGGAAACACGTCTTTTCCGGGATTTCTTTCACATTGGCAAGATTATATCGACAGCACATTCATTTTGGCAGTTATAATTTTTTCTATTGCAGTTATTTTCTTCGCCGGCACGGTTCATTACTGGAATATATCAATGGAAAAAAGAAAACAACGGCTCAAAAAAGATATAACTGCCCCCATTTGCAAAAAACGCTTTATGTAAAGAGTAAAGAATAAAAAATAAAAAGCAGAATCAAAAAAACAGTTTATATTTTGTTTCCATATTGCCTGCCCTCCCTTGCGGAGGGCTTTTTTCACAAAAAAACAGCCGATAAACATTTAGCAAAACATTTATCGGCTGTGTGAAGTACTCACCGCCTATAGAGGCGGGAGCTTCCTTTAATCCGCCCAACCTTGCAAAGGATTTCATTTTACAGGCATCAGTTTCCGAGGCTATGGGTTGTCAAGGAAAAAGTCAGCCTTGCGGCTGACGGGCAATTCATCCCTCCACCTAAGTAAGAGGTGGGGGACTTCTTGCCCATTTAGGTTAAATTTGCTTTTATGTCGCAAAGAACACAAATACAAATATAAAATCCCGCCTAACCGTAGGTGTTCATACATAACCTGCCTACTAAGTGACAGGTGGGCACCTCCTCGCAGGTTCACGCTCCCTTCGTCCGCATTTGCGGGAGGTCTGCAATCCGCTGCAAGCGTCCGGTTCCCGGATAGAAATTTGTAGGGTTATAAAGAACACATTCACGCATTACGCAGGATATTATTAAACAATATTTAAATTATCAAATCAAACCGCCCGAGAAATTATTCCTCGTCTTCCACACCGTCGTAAAGAGCTTCAAAACGCTCGCGGAAAATCTCGTCCAACTCGTCAAGCAAATCATCGTCCTCAACTTCGGCAAGCTGTTCTTCTCCGTCTTCTTCCACTATCTCGAAGATATAATACTCTCCGTCCGCCTCAACTTGTTCCTGCGGGTCTTCAAACAATGGGTACAGAGCATAGTAAGTTTTATCTTCATAATCAAGCGTATCAAGTATCTCAAAAGAATGTTCTTCGCCGTCGTCGTCAAGAAGAACTATCAAATCAGCCTCAAAATCATCATTCATTAATTCCAAACTCCTTCCATGAACCATATACATTATTTTAACCGTTTTTTATAAATTAGTCAATACTTTTTTGCCATATGAACCAAAAAAATTTTTTAATTATTAATTTAGTTAAATAACTTATATGTTTATATTATTAATCGTACCTGTTCATAGCAAAAATATTAAATTTTTTTTAATTTTTACATAAAGTTTTGACAAATTGTATATTTCATGCTATAATGTAAAAGCAAAATGTGCTAAAAATAAAAGGAAAAGAGGTCTTGAATTATGGCAAATGAGTATTCGGTTGAAATTGCAGCAGCTATCAAAAACTTTCTTGACACTGATGACTGGCATTACAGCTTTGATTCGGAAGACGGAATTTTTAACTTCACTCTTCAAATCGGAAAGAAGATTAAAAAGCTTGCTTACAAAATTAAAGTAAGAAAAGACGATTTTACAGTTTATACTATTGCTCCTATCGGTCCGAACGTTGATGATGCCGAAGAAATGGCTAACATGGGTGAATATCTCCACAGGGCTAACTACGGTCTTATAAACGGCAACTTCGAATTTGATTACGATGACGGTGAAATCCGCTACAAGAGTTTTGTAGATTGCGAAGATCAAATTCCAAGCAATGCAGTTATCCAAAACAGTATTTATTTGTCAGCAAACAGCTTCAAAAGATACAGCGACGGTATGGTTGACATAATTTTCGGAGGAAAATCTGCTAAAGATGCCTATGAAAAATGTAAACAGGAATATCTTAACAGCGTTTTGGAAATGATGGCTCAGATGCAAGGCGATGACGATTCTTCTGATGATGATTAATATTTTTTGACCGAAAAGTCCCCGGATTCATTTTGGGGCTTTTTTAATTTTAGAAAAATTAGTAAAAAAATCAAATTAAAAAACATCTCCGAAAATTATGTTCGGAGATGTTTTATTTTTATATTAAAACATTATTCTATTTAAATTTAAAAGGATAATTATACGCAGCCCTGAGCTTTCATTGCTTCCGCTACTTTCAAGAAACCTGCAATATTTGCGCCTGCCATGTAATTGCCTTCAAGACCGTACTCTTTAGCTGCTTCATCGCAAGATTTAAAGATACTCTTCATGATGCCCTGAAGTTTTGCGTCAACTTCTTCAAATGTCCAGCTCAATCTTGCGCTGTTCTGGCTCATTTCAAGACCCGATGTTGCTACGCCACCTGCGTTTGCTGCCTTTGCCGGACCATAGAGAAGACCGTTGCTAAGGTATACTTCGATTGCTTCCGGTGTGGAAGGCATATTTGCGCCCTCGGATACTGCAAAACAGCCATTCTTTACGAGAAGTTCTGCGCTTTCCTTGTTGATTTCGTTCTGAGTTGCGCAAGGCAAAGCAATGTCACAAGGAATACTCCAAATACCGCTGCAGCCCTCTGTATAAACTGCGTCCGGGTGAGTTGTTACATATTCCTTAATTCTCTTTCTCTCTACTTCCTTGATTTGCTTAACAGCTGCCAAGTCAATACCGTTCTTGTCGTAGATATAGCCGTTGGAATCGGAAAGAGCCACAACCTTTGCTCCCAGCTCCGTAGCTTTCTGAGTTGCGTAAATAGCAACATTGCCCGAACCTGAAATAACTACTGTCTTGCCTGCAAAACTCTTACCATTAGCTTTGAGCATTTCTTCTGTAAAGTAGCAAAGTCCGAAACCTGTTGCCTCTGTTCTTGCCAAAGAGCCGCCGAACGTTAAGCCCTTGCCCGTAAGAACGCCTGTAAATTCATTCTTCAATCTCTTATACTGACCAAACATATAGCCGATTTCTCTTGCGCCTGTGCCGATATCGCCTGCCGGTACGTCACAGTCAGCTCCGATATGTCTGTAAAGCTCTGTCATAAAGCTCTGGCAGAAACGCATGATTTCTCCGTCGCTCTTGCCCTTCGGGTCAAAGTCGGAACCGCCCTTGCCGCCGCCCATGGGCAATGTTGTAAGGCTGTTCTTGAAAATCTGCTCAAAGCCAAGGAACTTAATAATACCGATATATACTGAAGGATGAAGACGGATACCGCCCTTGTAAGGTCCGATTGCAGAATTGTACTGTACGCGGAAACCACGGTTAACCTGTGTTTTGCCGTTGTCATCTACCCACGGAACACGGAAAATAATCTGTCTTTCAGGCTCAACCAATCTGTCAATTACGCCTGCTTCTACCAAGTCGGGACGTCTTTCTACTACCGGCTCAAGGCTTTCGAAAACTTCCGTTACCGCTTGAATGAACTCCGGCTCGCCTGCGTTACGCTTTTTTACTGTTTCAAGTACGCCAATCAAATATTCATTTGTCAATGCCATTTCAATTTCCTCCGTCAATTATTATTTGCCGATTTATCCAAATCAAAATAATTATCAATATTCACTCTTAATTTTGAAAACCGACTTTTTGAAAACTACCCTAAGAGTATATCACTATTTTTAAAAAAATGCAATAGCAAATTTCAATTTTTTTTTAAAAAATTGCAAATTTTATGTTAAAACAGATAAAAAACAGCATATTATATCTGTTTTATGCAATTCCAAAAAATAAAATTGCAAAATTCAATTTATCAATTTAAAACATTTGACAAATAACAAGCTAAAATTTTGTATATTTTGCTTTATTGGTTTAAATTAAATTTCAGGCTTTTTACAAGACCTTTTCAAATCCAATTCAAGTCAAATTCAAAATTTACAAAAAAATTATATATTTTTTGCAAACAGCTATTGACAAAAATATGAATTGTGTACTAAAATCTAATTAGCGACTTTTTATTATTTTTTTATTTACAAAAAGAAAGGAGTATTCCAAAATGAAAAAACATTGTCGCTGTTTCTGGCATTGGCAATGACACTCTCAACCATGTTGTCAGTGGCAGCCGCAGAAACGGAACCCGTTACCACCGAACAAGGAGAAACCGTTACTTACTACTTCCTTGCTCCCGATTCCTACTGCAACACTGAAAATGGTGCTGCAAACTCAGATGTCGGTTACTATTACTGGCAGCCCTCCGAAGTTGCTCCTTGGCCGGGCGCTAAGGCTACTCCCGCTCCCGAAGTTGGCAAAAACGTATTCAAAATCACAACTCCAAATAATGACGAAACAGGCGCTGCGATAGCTCATCAGACTGTAAACATTGATGTTGAAGCAGATAACTATGACGGCATGATTTATGTTCTTTGCAATGACGAAGAGCATGAAACAGTAAGCGATTTCAGCGGTGCTGTTACAACAAGCGGCGACTGGTTCTCTATTAATCCCGATGACGATAATTACTACAAGAACAGCGATAACTACAAGACTTACGACTTTGACGAGCCTGTAGAAACTTCTGATACAGCTACTTATTATTTCCTCGCTCCCGATGCTTACTGCAATACTGAAAAGGGTGCTTCTAACTCTGACGTAGGTTACTACTACTGGCAGCCTTCCGAAGTTGCTCCTTGGCCGGGCGCTAAGGCTACTCCCGCTCCCGAAGTTGGCAAAAACGTATTCAAAATCACAACTCCAAATAATGACGAAACAGGC
>CACWIU010000026.1 GCA_902761025.1 uncultured Ruminococcus sp.
AATCGGTTTTGCTTAACGATTTCTTTTCCTGCTCATAAGTATCTTTCCGATAGGCTAATGTTTGATTATATACAAAGCGACAACAGCCAAATGTTTTGGCAATTTGTATTCTCTGCTCATCGGTCGGATATAACCTATACTTGTACGCCTTTAACATCTGCTCTCACCGCCTTTAACCTTGATTTTCTATATATTCTCTAAATATTCCCTAAGCGTTTCTTCCGACACATTTTTGTACTCATAATATTATTATATCACAAAGCTACGCTTTAGGCAACCTTAACCCACCGTCTAAAGCCGGTGGGATTGCGGTTGCCGTTCTTTCAAAGTCATTTTAACATAAAACAGATATATAGTCAAAGGATTTTCAAGGAAATTCGAGAAAAAAGCGATTACTCCAATTTTTTTCTTATGTGTTCTACATAACAATTTTTTTAAAAATTTCCGAATAGTTTTTTAAAAAATACAAAATTTAGATTTGTATCAAAATCGACTAAATCAAAGCAATTATACATAAAAATTTGGAATAATATTTAGTTGTTTTTCACAACCTTTTTTGTTATAATAAATATAAAAGCTTTTTTTAAAAAAACAGGGGGGCAATATGAAACATTTTTCAAAAGCAAAATATTTTTTATTGATATTATCGTTTGCAATTATAATATTATGCTCTGCCTGCGGTGAAAAAACGCCGCACCCCGAAGACGAAATTCTTTCTTATACTTTGGCGTCCGACCCGCTTACTCTTGACCCTCAAATAGCCGATGACGAATCTTCTCAAATGCTGATAACAAACTTATTTGAAGGACTTGTGCGAATATCGTCCGACGGAAATATAAAAAGCGGCATGGCTGAATCATGGGATATATCTCAAGACGGCAAAACATATATTTTTCACTTGTTCGAGGATACTCAATGGAGCAGCGGAACACCCGTTACCGCCGACGATTTTGTGTTCGGACTGACACGCACTCTTTCGCCCGAAACACGTTCCCCGAACTCTGCCGATTTATTTATAATAAAAAATGCCTCAAGTTTTTATAAAGGCGAAACTGATTCCGACAATTTGGGCATAAAAGCCATTGACGAACATACTCTGCAAATAGATTTGGAATATAGTTCGGACTCCTTTTTAAATCTCCTTACAGAACCTGCCGCCATGCCATGCAGCGAAGAATTTTTTCGTGCTGCGAAAGGCAAATACGGGAAGTCGGAAGAATTAACTATTACAAACGGTCCTTTCAGAATAAGAGAAAACTACGGCTGGGACCATGACAAATATATATATATCAGACGAAATGAAAACTACAAAGCCGCTAACAAAGCAATCCCCCTCGGAGTAAACTTCAACTACGGCTCGCAGCCGGACGACCCTGTTTCTTCAATTTTATCCGGCGAAAATGACATTTGCGAAATTAACGGAAACAATCTCTCGTCCGCCGAAGAAAATAATTTCAATATAACAACCACTTCAAATACCTTATGGGGAATATGCTACAATACCGATATTGCGGCATTTAAAAATGCAAAACTACGTGTTTCTCTGCTCAGTTCTCTAAACCGAAAACGTCTTTTGCGTGGTTCTCCGAAAAGCTATGTAAAAACTTCTCAGCTTATAGGCAACGACGTACTCTTTGAAGGCAAAAACTACCGCGAACTTGCAGGCAATTTTGAAATACAACAAGAAGAAAATGCTGCCGCAATGTATTCAAAAGCATTGGAAGAACTCAGTGAGAAAAACATTGAAGTAAAATCTTCGTACACAATTCTTTACTTAGACGACGAATCTTCTTCAAAAATCGTAACTTCTGTAATTGAAAGCTGGAATAAAACTTCGGGCTGTTATTTTAACAAACAGCCTCTGTCACGAAACGAACTTGACAGCCGCATAAAAAGCGGTGATTATGAAATTGCCATTGCTCCGCTCAATACGGCGGAAGTTTCTCCAATGGAATTTCTCTCTCATTTCAGAACAGGCTCTCCCGACAATTACATAAACTTAAACTATCCTCAGTACAACGAATTTATTGATACGGCATTGTCCGAAAACGGCGATAATTCGCTAAATTCACTTGTTAAAGCCGAACAATATTTAATTGACTATGGTTATCTTTATCCGCTGTACTATGAAAACCGATATTTTGCGTCTGCCGATTTTGTAAGCGGAGCAATTTTCAGCAAAACAGGCGGCTCGATTGATTTTTCTCAAGTAACAAAGCTTTCAAAGGACTGATTATCATATGAAACTAATTGATATTTCAAGAGAAGCATTCACTTCCCCCAATTACGATGATGACCCTCAGCCAAAATACAAGTGGTTTAAAAAAATCAGCGGCGGTTCGGAGTACAATCTTTCCATTATCGGCATGACTCCTCATACGGGAACGCATATTGACGCTCCTCTCCACTATATCCCAAACGGAGCAAGCATTGCTCAATGCCCAATTGAAAAATGCTACGGTTCTTGCACTGTGGTTACAATAAGCGGCATTTTAACAGGCGAAGATATGGATAAACTTTTGCCATACTGCAAAAAAAGACTGCTTATTCACGGAAACGGCAAAGCTGCTCTTGAACTTAGCGCCGCTCGGGTTCTTACCGAAAACGGAATCGTACTTGTGGGAACGGACGCTGTTTCTATCTCATTCCCCGAACAAGACGAGGCTGTCCACCGCGAACTTCTTTCAAACGGAACTCTTATTTTGGAAAATCTTTATTTAGACGGCGTACTTGACGGAACTTATATTTTAAACGCTTTTCCGCTAAAAATGGACGGTGTGGAAGCGTCGCCCGTTCGAGCCGTTTTAATGCAAAGAGAATAACTTTGTATTAAACTGTAAAGTTTTTTGTCCAACTTTTTTTCAAAAAAGTTGGCGGATTCCAAAGGCAGAGCCTTTGGTGGGTTATTAAGGGCAAAGCCCTTAACAATATATTTCTTAAGAAAATTTTGCTTAGCAAAATTTTTAAATAAAGTTTTAAAGTTAAAAAGTTTAAAGAAAAAAGAAATTCAAAAGGAGCAAATCAAAAATGAAAAAGTATAATGCGTGCGTATTCGATTTGGACGGAACACTGATTGACAGCTTAGGCGACCTTGCCGAAAGCTGCAACGACGCTCTCAGCCTTTACGAACTGCCAACTCACTCCGTAAGCGAATATCGTTACTTTGTAGGCAGCGGAATACAAAACCTTATTAAACGCAGCATGGGTGAAAAATCATCGGACGAAAAACTTCGCATTTCCGTATCAAGAGCATTTAACATGATTTACGCTGAAAAGTGTCTTGAACTTACAAAGCCATACAAGGGCATTTCTCAGCTGCTTTCCAAACTTAAAGCTAACGGTATAAAAATAGGCGTACTCTCAAACAAATCAGACGAATTTGCAAAGAAAATTGTTGACGCTCTGTTCGAAGACGACGAACTCGACGTCGTATGGGGCAAAAAAGACAGTTTCCCAATTAAGCCCGAACCGCAGGCATTATACGCTCTTCTAAACGAACTCGGCTGCAAAAAAGAAAACTGCCTTTACATTGGCGACAGCGATATTGACGTAATAACCGCCAAAAATGCAGACATTGATTTCTGCGGCGTGGAATGGGGTTTCAGAGGAGCAGAGGAACTTCATTCTGCCGGAGCTGACACAATCGTAAAAAAACCTATCGAAATTTTAGATTTAGTGTGTGCAAATAAATAAAATGAATAAAATAAACTATCAAAAAGAACTCGATAAAATCATTGCTGCTCAGGGGGATTCAGTTCCAACACTTTTGCTGCACAGCTGCTGTGCTCCTTGCAGCAGTTATGTAATTGAATACTTGTCAAATTACTTTTATATCACCGTATTTTACTACAACCCCAATATATACCCCGATACGGAATACATTTTCAGAAGCAATGAGCAAAAACGGCTGATTTCCGAAATGCCGACAAAATATCCCGTTACATATATTGACGAAGATTATAACAGCAAAGAGTTTTACAATGCCGTCAAGGGTCTTGAAAAAGAACCCGAGGGCGGCAAACGCTGCGAAAAATGCTTTCATTTGCGACTTGAACGCACAGCAAAAAAGGCTGTTGAATTAAACTTCGACTATTTTACAACCACACTTACTATAAGTCCCTTAAAAAACGCTCAGTTGATAAACCAGATAGGAGAAACTCTTTCACAAATATACAACATAAAATGGCTGCCCTCTGACTTCAAAAAAAAGGAAGGCTACAAGCGTTCAATTGAGCTTTCCAAAATCTACAGCCTATACCGCCAAAACTACTGCGGCTGTATTTTTAGTACGTGAAGCAAGTGTACCTCTTACACAACTCTATAAACCCCGACCGTTAATTTATTGTTTACGGGCAGTTTTTGAACAGCTCTTTTTATAACATAACAAAAAGCACTGCAAGCTCTTTGAAGTTTGCAGTGCCATTATTTTTTATTTTTTAATTTTTCACAATATCTAAAAACAAAAATGTCATTGTCGGAGAGTAAAGAATCAAGTGGCAATTCTACTTGATATCCAATTTTTCCGGCGCTGAAACAAATCGTTTCTTTGTCTTGTGCGGAAATATCTATTGTCGTAGCAAATAGCTTCTTCATTCCAATCGGAGAACAGCCCCCATGCACATATCCCGTAAGCGGCAAAAGCTCTTTCTGCTTAATCATTTCAATAGATTTTTCCCTTACTGCTTTCGCAGCCTTTTTTAAGTCCAATTCATGATTAACAGGTATTACAAAAACATAATTTTTCCCACTCTTGCCCACCGTCACTAAGGTTTTAAATACTCTGTCAAGCGGTTTGCCCAAAGCTTCCGCAATTTCTTCTCCGCTTAGTTTCGTATTGTCACCAATTTCATGCGGAATATACTCGACTTTCTTTTGGTCAAGAATCCGCATAACATTGGTTTTTTCTGTATTTTTTTCCATTGCGTGTCATGTCCTTTACTCTTATTCGTCTAATACTTCAAGTTCATCGTCGCTTATTACTCGAATTTCCTTTTTATTGAAAATATCATAAATAGCCGGCACGACAAACAGCGTCATCAAAGTAGCGTATATCAAGCCGCCTATGCAAACTAACGCAATAGGTTTCATCATTGCCGAGCTTTCGTCATTGCTTAAAGCCATAACCGACAAGCCAAGTATAGTCGTCAGAGCTGTCATCAGAATAGGTCTTAAACGTGTTACGCCTGCTTCAATCAGGGCATCTCGTTTCGGCACTCCCTCTGCCCTCAGCTGATTGATATAATCTACAAGCACTATGCCGTTATTAACTATAATGCCTGCCATCATAATAAAGCCTATAATCGCAATAGCACTCATGTCTAAGCCCGATATTAACAAGGCTGTAAATCCCCCTGTAAAGGCAAGCGGTATTGTAAACATAATTATAAACGGCGACAAAAGCGACTGGAACTGAGCAACCATTATTAAATAAATAAATATAACTGCCAACAAAAGCATTTTTCCAAGCTCTATTACTGCGTCCATTGTTGTTTCATAAGAGCCGCTAAGTTCATATGAAACATTATTTGGCAAATTCATTTTTTCAAGCTGAGATTTAATATTATTAGTTACATTCGTTGTATTGTATCCGTCTTTTACGTCAGACGTAACATTAAGATATCTCTTTTGATTTCTGCGTGTAATTGTGTTAAGCGTATCAGCCTTTTTAATTACCGCAATATCAGACAGCTTTGCAGAAATTTTTCCGCCTTTCATGTCTGTTGTTTCAATAACATGACTGCGTATATCCTTTTCAGTCAAACCCTTTGCCGAACTGTCCACAACGTCAATAGTAATAGAATCTCTTCCGTTGTCAAGAATTGTGGCTTTCTTTTCGCTGCTGAGCATAGACGAAATATCCATAAATACTTGTGCTACGGTCAAGCCCTTTTTCATTGCTTTTTCTTTGTCAACGCTTATTCTAAGTTCCTGAGTTGTTTCGCTTATGCCGTTAAAAGCGTTTTCCGTGCCGTCCGTATTTTCAACAATATCCGCAACTTCTTTTGCATAGTCCTGCAAGCTGTCCATATCATCGCAGTATACTCGAATAGAAACGCCCTCGCCGAACATCATCGAGGACATACCGCCCATTCCCGAAGAATCAACAGAAACTTCACAGTCCAAATCCGAACATTTTTCTGTAATTTCATTACAAATTTCTGTTATGGATTTTGAAAGCTCCTTTTGCTCTTTTAAAATGACATACAGCGATACGGAAGTATCGCTTCCGCCGCCCATGCCCATACCGCCTAAAGATACGCTCGAAAGTACGTTTGAACCTACTACCGCTCCTACGGTGTCAATATCGTCAATAGTATCAAGCCTTGTCAGCATTTCGTCCGTTGTCTTTGCCGCCGTTTCAAAATCAGCCTCGTCAGGCATAGTCACATCGACAGATATCTGCGTACTCTGCATATCGGGCATGAACGAAAAACCTCTTGCAATAGAAAAATATCCCGTTACAACAAGAAGAACTACCGAACTGAACAGCAATAATAATTTATGGTCAAGCGTAAAAGCAGATATTTTCTTATATCCGGATATAAATTTTGATGATTGTCTTCTTTTGTTATCTTTTTTAGTTTTTTGTTTTTTCAGCAAATTCTGAGCCATTGCCGGAACAAGAGTAACCGCTACGATAAGACTTGCAAGCAGAGCATAGCCTATTGTAAGTGCCATATCCTGAAAAAGAGTTCTCGTTAAGCCTTCCGCAAATACAATCGGCAAAAATACGCATACGGTCGTCAAAGTAGACGCTATAATTGCTCCCGTAACCTGCACTGCTCCGGAAACTGCCGCCTGCACGGGAGTTGCTCCGTTATTTCTCAGCCTGTAAATATTTTCAATAACAACAACGGAATTATCCACAAGCATTCCTACGCCGACAGCCAACCCCGAAAGAGAAATCAAATTCAATGAAATACCCGAAAAATACATAAGCACAATGGCAAAAATAACGCTTATCGGAATAGAGCAGGCAATAATAAACGTAGGTCTGATATCTTTTAAAAAGAATATAAGAATTATTACTGCGAACAATCCGCCCCAAAGCAAATTGCTTATAACAGAATTAACTATCAGATGAATATAATCGCCCTGATCCATTAGATGAGTAAAACTAATATCGGGATATTCTTTTGTAATATTTTCAAGAGCCTTTCTTATGTTATCGGAAACTTCCGCCGTTGCGGCGTCCGACTGCATGGTGAAAGATACCATAACGCTGTTTTCACCGTTGAGCTTAGCATATATATCCTTGCTGTTGTCTATTAACTTAACGTCCGCAACATCAGTCAAATATATAGGGTCGATACCGTCCATTCCCAAATCAAAAAGCATAAGAGAAGACAAGTCTTTTTGGTCGCTGAATTTATCGCCCACACGGACAAGCATATTTTCCTCGCCGCCCGTCAAATAACCTGCCGGCATTGAAAAATTCTGTGCCGTAAGAATTTGAGATATCATATCCATATTTACGGTATTTGTAATATCAGCTTGTTCAAGTGCCAGTTTTTTGGAATCCTGAAGCTGCTTTACAGAATCGTCAAGCGTCTTTTTTGACTGCTCCAACTGGGCGATAGTAGCGTTTAATGTTGACTCTGTTACTTTCAAATCAGCAGCCGCCGAACTCATTTGATATTCTGCCTGTGATTTCTGAGTTCCCAATTCTGTTTTAGCGTCCTTTATAGACAGAGAGCCGTCGTCTAATTGGTCAATAGTTTCATAAAGAGTTTCAATTCCTGCGTCAATCTGAGCCAGCCCGTCTTCTATCATCTGCACATCTGAATCAATACTTTCAAACGAAGTGCCTAACTCTTTCATGCCCTTATTCAATGTGTCAATAGAAGAATTGGCTAAGTCTAATGCGCTTTTAGTCGCTCTCAACGTAACTTCAAGCGTAACTGCGTTTAATCCTCTTGCGTTTATTTGAGCCTCGCATTCTGCAAGAGCGGCTTTTGCCTGCAAATACTCGTCGCTTTGGGTCAATTCTTCAAGAGCTTTTTCTCTCTGTTCTTCGGACAAATTTTTATCGTTTTCGATTACCTTTTTAGCAGCGTCTAAGTCATCGCAAGTTTTTTTAATATTATTATAAGACGTGCTTAGTTCGTTCAAGTCATTGTATTCATTCTGCAAATTTTCACGGCGGGAGTTTACTTCATGGATTGCCTTTTGCAGTTCTTTCATCATTTTGAGAGTTTTTTGCAGTTCCTCTTTCTGCTCGGTAAGTTCCGCAATAGTATCAACTAACGTAAGCTTAGTTGTAAGCAGTTCCTGCTCCTTTGAAGAAATCTCCGCTTCGGCAGAAGAAAGCTGAGCGGCAAGCTGGTCATGCTGTTCGTCAAGAGCCGCTTTGCCTTTTTCGAGTTCTTCTCTGCCTGACTTAGCCTGCTCAATTCCATCATCAAGCTGAGTTTTCGCCTCATCGAGTTGTTTTTCTGCGTCTGCAAACTGGTCAAGAACTGTTTTTTTAATATTTTCGTTGACTTTTTTTATTTTATCCTCGGATAAGACAACATCGAGATTCTGCTCGACAAGTCCGCCGATAGATACGGAAGCCACTCCGTCTATGCCCTCAAGCTTATTTTGCAGAGTATCTTTAGTAAAATCAGATAATTCGTAAATTGTGCTGTCCTGTTTGCTTATTGCGACAATGGCAACGGGAAGCATATTTGGATTAATTTTCATCGTATACGGAGTACCGACTTTTTCGTCCCATGAGCCGCTAAGCTGTGTGAGCTTGCTGTTTATATCAACCGTAACGGAATCCATATTGGCGTCGTCGTTAAATTCCACCGTAACCATAGAATAATTTTCCGAAGAGCTTGACGTTACTTCTTTTACATTGTCAAGCGTTGCCATTGCCTGTTCAAGAGGACGTGTGACAGTAGTTTCGACTTCTTCGGGACTTGCTCCGACATATGTCGTAACGATTATTACATAAGGAAACTCCATATTAGGAAACAAACTGGGCGTCATTTCCGTATATGAAACAATTCCCAACACAACAACCAAAATAACAGCCACAAAAACTGTCAAAGGCTTTTTTACACTGAACTTTGAAAACACCTGCTATTCTCCTTTTTTATCAATACCCACCAAAACTGTAAATTTTAAATCAACTTAACATAGAAGATTATACTTTAATTATTTTGTAAACATTTTAACAAATTGTAAATTTTAAAGCTTTTGGGGCAATGTTCGCAGTAATTCTTCAAACGATTTTTTATCATACAATATATTTACAGCGCTGAGCAAAGCATTAGAAGTCATATACTGCGGAAAACCCAATTCTTTAAGGAGAGCTTTTCTCAATGCGGAACTCCCCTCGCTCCCCGTCAATCCGTAAAAGTAAAAATCTGTCTTTGTAATTTCTCCCGACGTTTTTTTTAGTTCTTCGCCTATGACAGTAACTCCGCTGTTAATTACGGCATTAATTATTATTTCGTCTGTCATGCCCTCAACGCCAAGCAAGCCTTGCTTTGACGGCTTGGCTTTTCTTTTCTCTTTGCCCTTAATATCGGGAATATAAGCTTGTTTTATTTGGGAGTTATCGGAAATAATTCCTTTTAAAAAATTTCTTATCACAAAACCTGCTCCATCGCTGTCAGTTAAAATTACAATTCCTTTTGCTTGAGCAAGCTTTCTGATAATAGTTTTTTTCTCGTCGTCTTTAAAAACTCGAAAGCCGCCTGTTTCAATAATAGCCGTATCAAACAGCGCCGCAAGTTTCATTCGGTCATATCGCCCCTCAACAATTACTGCCTCTTTTATCTTTATCATTTATATGTCCTCTATATGTCCTCATTGGCAATCATCAAAAGTTTAACGATAAGCATTTCAAGCTGAACTCTTGAATCTGTCCTTTTGCTTTTCAAATCAACGTCTGTTGTCATGATTGCGTCAATACTTTTTCGCAATGCGGCAGTTGATGTTTTTCGGCTGTTATTTTCAGCCTGTCGCAGACGAAACTCGGATTTGTACTGAAACCATTCGCTCAAATCCGAAGAACGCTTGCCGCATTTGACTGTAATTCTTGCTCGGTACATATCAACGTATGACATCGCCAATACTCCTAAAATTGCAACCGGTTCTTCCTTTTGATAAATCAGCCTGTCCAAAACTTGAAAAGCCGCCGTTCCGTCATGATTTATTACGGCTCGGGAAAGGTCAAAGACGCTTGACTCCAAATTTTTCGTAACAAGCTTTTCAATGTGTTCTTTACGAATTTCTCCGCCGTCACCAACATAAGAACAAAGCTTATACAATTCGTTTCTCAATGCTGTTAAATCATTTCCGCAGTAATCCACAATAAGCATTGCCAATGGCTGCGAAAGAACAACATTTCTTTTGCTTGCCCATGAAATAAGCTTTTTTTGAACTGCCCCTGCCGTAAGCTTGTTAAATTCGGCAACAGTTCCTTTCTTCATGACAGCTGATTTCAGCGTTTTATCTTTTGCGGAGCTTTTTTCTTCCGATTTTGTCGGGAAAGATAGTATAACAACCGTATCTCCGGCAACGCTGCTCAAAAGCTTGATTATTTTTTCTCCGTCTGCCGCCGAAAAGTCGGAAAAATCCAAATCTTTCACAAGCACAACATTATATTCGCTTACAAACGGTATAACTTGCAATGCCGCCGCAAATTCGTCAACATTAAACGAATTTGTAAACGTATGAAAATTAAAATCAGACGGATTTTTTCCGGCAAGTTTTTCCGTCAATTTCTTTGTGTAATGCGAAACAAACATTTTTTCTGTTCCGCAGATATAATATATTGTTCCGAAATCATTTCCGTTTAAAAGCTTTTTAAATTCACTCTCACTGATTTTCGGCATAACGCGTAACACCTCCCGTATACTTTTGATTAATTTTTACAGAACCATTATTCGAAAAAATAAAATCAATTTTTCCATTGCCGTTTGTTGCCATAACATTTTCCCCTGACACCTCGGTGCATTCTTCGCCGTATGCAGATACAATTATAAGCTCCTTGTCATTTTGTTCAAAATACTTTGGGATATTTGAAAAAATGATTATATCGGGACAAGAAAAATCAGGCGGCAGCATATTATAGTTCGAGTTCATCGGACAAAGTAAAATTTCATTTCCATAAATTGTTAAATACTCCCACGTTCCGCACGGTGTGCGAATTAATTGCAGCGATATTCCGCTGCTTAACCGAAAAGTTTCATTTCTTCCTATTTTTTCCACATTCAAGCCTCGGTAACGTCTGTAACAATACTTTGTTTCATAGGCATACTCTGTTGAAACAAGAACCCTATCGACCGGAAAGTCATTTATAATCTTTCTTGAATAATCATAACCGCCTTTATACGGCGGAATATCAACTAAACAAGCGATTTTTCTGTAATCCGAAAATTCTTTTTCGATTGTGCCGTATTGATATTTTTCACCATAAGAATTTAAAACGACTGCGTCACGCTGATTTTTAACGGCAACTGTTATTCCGTTCCCAACGTCCAGCACTGAAAGAGTTACTTTATCGCCGTTTAACGCAATATCAAAACTATAAAATCCTATCAAAACAGATATTGACAAAATTACAAACAGCCGTCTGTATTTTTTCTTTTTGTCCGCAAAATGAAGAAAAATAAAAAGCATAATAGTAATAACAAGCCAAATTACCGCAAAATTTCGGCTGATATCAATACAAGCGTACGGAAGCTTACTGAATTTATCCGTAACGAATATAAGATACTTGGCAGTTATTCCGCTCAAGTACATAAATGGATACGCTAAAATTTTAATACCCATAAAAAATAACATCACGGATAATCCGCCGCATACTATTATAATACCCGTAAAGGGAACCGTAATCAAATTCACAAGAATTGTATAAGGCGAAAACGAGCCTGTCACAAATATAAAAAATGGAAGCGAGCCGACAAATGCCGCCAATGCTGCCGATAACGGCGACAACACTTTAACAGCAAATTTTTCATTGAGCTGCTTTTTAGAAAAAGACGAAAAGAAATTTATAAGAGATTTGTTTATCACATCGGGAAGAACAACAAGCGACAACGTACAGGAAAACGACCATAACATTCCGACATCTCCCACACAGAGAGGGTCAAAGCACATAACCGCAGCCGCAAATCCAAGGGAATTAAGCGCGTCGGCTTTATTTCTAATCATACGAGCAACAATCATTATAAGCGTCATCAAAAAAGCCCTGCGTACCGAAAAACCGAATCCCGATAAAGCTGCAAAAGCCGTAACGCCTGCCGCCTGCATTAAAGCGGATACAATACGGTTTTTAATTACTTTTGAAACCACTGCATACAAAATTGCCGCTGCAAGCGACAAGTGCATACCCGATACTACAAGCATATGCGAAACGCCTAAATTCTTAAAATTACCGTAGACTTCATCTCGAAGAAAACTTCTTTCTCCCGTCATTACCGCAATACAAAGCGACGCTTCGTCATAAGACAAATATGTTTTAAGCTTTTCGCCAATTTTAAAACGCAAATCGTCAAACACTGCGTAAAAAGGTCTTTCCTCACTATGCGTAACTTTATAAGTACCTTTGTTATAATAATTAAGATAAGTGCTTAAAAAAATATGTCTTGCTCCGTAATAAGACGCATACCCGTAACCCTCCGTATAAAGCGAAGATAAATTTGCATGAACTTCCACATAGTCATAAATATTCATAGGCACTGTTTGAGATACAGTTACATTTATTTTGTAATCAACTTCTTCTCCGTTAATTAAATCAGTTTTGACTGTAAAATAAGTGTTATTTCCTTTTGTGTAAGGATTTGAAATAATCGTTCCCGAAAAATCAGCTTGTATTCCGTCATACTTTTGCGAAATCGGGTCAATGTAAAACCGAACCGCTCCGCAGTATCCCATAATCGCACAAAATGCCGACAGACAACATACAGCCGCCGCAATAGTTTTTTTATTAAACGCAAACCGAGCAATAAAAAATCCTACTGAAATAATAAAACACACTGCGGCAGCAGTTAAAGCCGCAGTGTGAAAGGCTGTTGCAAACACAAGGGAAAAGAGCATACTCAAACCTACGCAAGCAAACGGTCTTTTCACCTTCTAAAACCTCTTTTCGGAAAAATCAGTTTTTCGGAAAAAGCGGCAGCTTTTCCAAAAATATAATATCGTCACGCTCCGCAGCATTTCCCTCGGCAAGCACAGCAGCCTTGCCAACGATTGTTCCGCCTGCCTGTTCAACTAAGTTTTCCAGTACTTTTAAAGACGCTCCCGTACTTATAACATCGTCTACGATAAGAACACGCTTTCCCCTAAGTTTTTCGGCTCTTTCCTTGGCAAGATAAAGCTTTTGCACAGCAGACGTAGTAATGGACTTCACTTCAAAAGAAATCGGGTTAACGTCATAAGTCTTGATTGACTTTCTTGCAATTTCATACTCGCGGCAGCCCTGTCTTGCCATTTCGTAACAAAGCGGTATGCCCTTTGCCTCAGCCGTTACAACAATATCGTGTTCGGGACACTTTTTCAGCAATTCTCGGGAAACAGCCTCGGTAATTTCAATATCTCCGAACATTACAAAAGCGGCAATATCAAGAGTATCGCTAACGGAACAAAGCGGAAGTTCTCTTTCCAGTCCTGCAATTTTCATTTTGTAAGTCTTGCTCATTTTAAAATCCTCTTTTTTATTTTTAATAATATGCGTTTTAATTTTCAGATAATTTTATCGCCCATTGTTTTCCCTGCGAGCAAATGGAAATGAATATGTTTTACGGTTTGCCCTGCGTCCTCGCCGCAGTTATTTATAATTCTGTAACCGTTTTCAAGTCCCTTTTCTGCTGCGATTTTCTTAGCGGCAAAAAATGCTTGACCTACTAAATTAACATCGTCTTCGGTCATATCGTTAACACAAGCAATATGCTTTTTCGGAACGATTAAAACATGTACGGGCATTTGCGGATTAAGGTCGTTGAAAGCTGTTACAAACTCATCTTCATAAACCTTTGTCGAGGGAATATTGCCTTTGATAATTTCACAAAAAATACAACTCATAAACAAAATCTCCTTTAAAAAATTAATATTAATATTAACAAGTTCATTGTATCACATTACACGGTCAATGTCAAAATTTTTTATGAATTTTTACTGTACATAATCGGGAGTTTCCTGTCCGTAAATTTTAGTAAAACTATTTCCGTTGACCGTTAAATTATCGTCCTGCAAATACCAATAATTATTTGATTCGGCTTTATCGTAAGATTTCGCCCATACGTATTTTGTAACAGAACCGCTCATTGTTGTCATTACAAGAGTACAGTCGTCATCTATTTCGTAAGTCCCCTGCATACCGCCTACTATACAGCGGTTATCTTCCGTGAAATAGTGCATAACTTCTTCAAGTCTGCCCCATTGTCCGACAAGCTGTTTTCTCAAATAAACAGGGTCTTTTATTTCTTCAGTGCTTTCAGTCTGAGATTCGGAAATTGAATTTGTACTATCGCTGTTTTTATCAGCCTCGCACGCTGTCAAGGCAAACAACATGAAAATACAAATCAAAGCTGACAGTAATCTTTTATAATAATTCATCTTTATACACTCTCCCTTTTATAACGGATATAATTATATCACAAATTTACAAAAAAGTAAATTCCTTATCATACCACTTGAATGTCTTTTAATTATGATGTAAAATAAAAAGAGAATTTATCAAAAAGAGGATTATTATGCAAGTTTTCAATAATATTGAATTACAAGTTTCCCCTGCCTGCATTGCGGTAGGCTGTTTTGACGGCATTCATATAGGACATCAAAAAATTATCCGTGAAATGTGCGGATATGCCGAAGAAAAAGGATTAACTCCCACAGTGTTTACATTTAATTCTTCTCCCGCAGCTTTTCTGAGTAATTCTTCCCCGAGAGCTTTAATAACGCAAAATGAAAAAATGAACATTTTTGAAAATTTAGGCGTAGAAAAGTGCTTTTCTTTAGATTTTTCGTCTATCAGAAATGTTTCTGCCGAAGAATACGTTCAAAACATTCTTTATAAACAGCTTAAAGCAAGAGCTGTATTTTGCGGATTCAATTACCGTTTCGGAAAAAACGCTTTGGGAAATTCGGACTATTTGAAAGAACTATGCACACAGTTAAGCATAAAGGCTTACGTATGCTCTCCGATTTGTTACGGGAAAACAGTTGTAAGCTCAAGCAAAATACGCAGCTTGATTGAAGAGGGTGAAATTTGCACCGCAAACAATCTGTTGGGAAAGCCTTTTTCTTTACAAAACGTCATAGTAGAGGGAAATCATAACGGAAGAACTATAGGTATTCCAACTATAAATCAAAATTTGCCCGCCGAGTTTGTAACTCCACGTTTCGGAGCGTATGCGTCATTTGCTTACATAGACGGCACACGTTATAATGCCGTTACAAACGTCGGAACTCGCCCGACTGTCAACGGAACAAATATTAACGCTGAAACTCATATTCTCAATGGCTTTAAAGGCAATTTATACGGAAAAGAAATCAGAACGGAATTATTGTACTTTGTCCGTGACGAAAAAAAATTCAATAATTTAAACGAACTGTCTTTACAAATCAAACAGGACATTGCATTTATTGAAGAACATAAAATATATCAGCAATATTCGTAATTTACGAGGTTATATATATGCAAGTATCAGAAAAATTAATTGCCGACAAAGAAGAGAGCCTTTTGGAATCTGCAACAGAAAATCCCCCTTTAAAAAAACGCTTGTCGGCATATTGGAAGTTTATAATAATTTACAGTGCGGTTATACTTTTATTAAACATTGTCGCTCAAAACAAGTCATTCAGTGATTTTTACGATGACAATATATTCAGATATTTGTCAATGCCATATTGTGCGTTAACGGGATTAATGCCTTTTTCCGTGGGAGAAATTCTGATTCCTGCCGCAATACTCATTGTATTGACAGCGTTAGTATTGCTTACTCTTCTAATATTTTTGAAAAAAAAAGAAAAATTCAAACGTTTTTCAATTAAATATCTAAAATCAACGCTTGCATTTATTTTGACAGTAGTAATGATTATGACGCTTAATTGCAGCATACTTTATTGTACTTCCAAAATGGATATAAACGGAAACAGAGGAAAAAAATACAGTGCGGAACAAATCGAAATCCTGCGAAACTATGTAGTTGAACAGTGCAACGAGCTTTCAAAAAAAATGGAGCGAAAAGAGAACGGAGAAGTTACTTACAGCGATAATTTAGATAAAGAAATTGAGGCGGCACTTAACGGATTATCGGACGAACTTCCAAGGCTGAAAGGGTATTATCCCAACGCAAAGCCAATAATGGGTTCATACTTTATGTATCAAGCCGGAGTAATCGGAGTATATTTTCCTTTTTCAATGGAAGCGAATTATAACACAAATGTTTCAGACATATACGCTCCAAGTGTTATTGCTCATGAGCTGTCGCATTTAAAAGGGTATATTTACGAGGACGAAGCTAATTTTATTGCATATTTAGCGTGTACAAAAAGCGATAACGATATAATTCGGTATTCGGGTTATTTAAGCGTACTGAATTATATAGACGATGATTATTATATATGTGTCGATGAGGAAAGATATTTCAAGCAAGTCCAAATAAAAAAAGCAGTCGCTTTTGACAACTTCTGCTATGACAGAGAAAAGTGGAAAGCTCTTCAAGAACAAAAGCCTGTTGTAAAAACAGAAACTGTCGAAAACATCAGCGATACTATAACAGATACATACTTAGACTACTATCAGGCTGAGCCTAATTATAATGAAGTAACGCTTTTAATGCTGCAATATTATGACGGTATTTTATATTAAAATTATAAAAAAACAGGGCATACTAACTTCAATGAAGCGTATGCCCTTTATTTATTTAATTATTACGGATTAGGCTGACGAAGTGCGTCATTGTAAACATTTATGTAATCGCTTGCAGATCTGTCCCAGCTGTAATCGGTTGTCATAGCTCTCCAAATGAGTTTTACCCAGCCGTCTCTGTTCCAGTAACCGCCGATAGCTCGATTTACTGCTCCAACCATATCCCATGTGTCATAATTGCGGAATGTAAAGCCGTTGCCGTTTCCGTCCTGACTGTCATGGATAGAGTCTTTCAAACCGCCTACTTCTCTTACTACCGGAATTGTGCCGTAGCGAAGAGCTATCATCTGCGAAAGTCCGCAAGGCTCGCTCTTTGACGGCATAAGGAATATATCGGAACCGGAGTAAATCTTTCTTGCAAGCTCGTTAACGTAACCAAAGCATGAGCAAACTCTGCCCGGATATCTCCACTGGAGATTACGGAAGAAGTCCTCGTACTCAGCGTCGCCCGAACCAAGAATAACAAACTGACAGTCGTTATTCTGGAGAATATTGTCGATACCGTCGCGAACCAAATCAAGACCTTTGTGAGATACAAGACGCGTAACCATGCTTATAATAGGAATATCTTCTCTTCTGTCAAGGTTCAAACGCTCCTGAAGTCTTCTCTTGCACTCGTTCTTGCCGTAAAGATTATCGGGAGTATAGTTAGCGTAAAGATGATAGTCCGTAGCAGGGTCATAACTTGCGTTGTCAATACCGTTGAGAATACCGCAAAGCTTATAATGGAACAAGTTAAGAGCCGGGTCAAGTCCGTGACTGAACCATGGGTCTTTAATTTCAAGAGCATAACTCGGAGAAACCGTATTAACCTTTGTAGAACAAACTATTGCACCTTTCATCATGTTGAGTTTGCCGTCTTGGTCAAGGATTGCTCCGTCCTGAGCAGGTATTCCGACAATGTCCTCGTTCAAATCCCAGCCGTACTTGCCTTGATACTGGATATTATGAATCGTGAACAAACTCTTGATATCATGATACCAGCCGTTGTGCGAATAGAAAAGGTAGTAATATGTCGGAACAAGGGAGGTCTGCCAGTCATTGCAGTGAATGATGTCAGGCTTGAAGTCAACATACGGCAGCATTTCCAAACAAGCTCTTGAGAAGAAAGCAAATCTTTCTGCATCATCATAGAAGCCATACAGACCGTTACGCTTGAAGTAGTACTCATTATCAATAAAGTAATAAAGCACGCCGTTATATCGAGCCTCAAACACACCGCAATACTGATGACGCCATGAAACCGGCACTGTAAAGCTTGTAATATAGTGCATCGTATCACGAAGACTCTGCGGAATATCGCCGTACAGCGGCATAACAACACGGCAGCCTATCATTCTCTGGCGGAGAGCCTGCGGCAGCGAACCGGCAACATCGCCCAAACCACCCGATGCGGCAAAGGGTTTTGCCTCGCTGGTACAAAATAACACTCTCATTTTTTTAACCTCCTAATTTTGAAAAAACGATTCTGTTTTCGTTTTTCTTTAAATTTTTATTCAATTTTCTTAGAACCGTTCCCCGCTTTCAACCACGGAGAGCGGAACTTGTATACATTATACTACACTTTTCTTAGAAATGCAAACGGGATATGAATCAATACCGCAAAGCATTCTTGTCGGAGATACAACTACGTCTTTGTCACAAATGACATAATTCAAAGTGGTGCTTTCTCCTATATGGCAGTCCTGCATAATAATACAGTTGGATACCTTTGCGCCCTTAGCAATAGTTACGCCCTTAAAGATAATGCTGTTTTCAACTTCGCCCTCTATAACGCAGCCGGGGCTGATGAGCGAATTTTTAACAGAGCTGTTCAGACCATACTTTGTGGGCATATCATCGCGAACTTTTGTGTAAATCGGATTACGCATGTCAAAAAGTTCTTCTCTTACGTCCGACTTGAGCAAGTCCATATTTGCCTTGAAGTAGCTTTGAATAGACTCAATCTCAGCGCAGTAGCCGCCTATTTCGTAACCGTATACTTTATATTCTTTAACGCAAGGCTGCACAACATCTCTTGAAAAATCATACTTGCTGCGGCTCATGCAGTCCGAAACAATGTCAAACAACAAATCTTTTTTCACAATGCAAGTATTTATCATACAGTCAGCCGTATCAAGATTTCTTGGATTAATCAAAACTTCAGACACTTTCTTGTTTGAATCGAGAGAAAAAACAACAGTATCCGAGTTTTTGTTCTTGTTGGCTGCGGCATGACGATAACAAATAGTAATATCGGCATTTGACTTGATATGAGCGTTGAGCATTTGCTGATAGTCGATATTCACAACAGCCATTGAGCTGGAAATAAGAACATAGTCTTCGTAAGCATTGTCGATAAAGTCACGAATAGAATCTATCGTCTGTATAAAAGTATTGTACTTATCAACCGTATTTTCAAACGGCGGCAGGAAAGTCAGACCGCCTCTTCTTCTCGAAAGGTTCCACGCTTTGCCCGAGCCGATATGGTCCATAAGAGAAAGATAATTATTTTTTGTAACAACGCCAATTTTGCTGATACCTGAATTAACCATATTGGAAAGAGAAAAGTCAATCAGCCTGTATTTTGCTCCAAACGGAATAGAACTGAAAGTTCTTTGTGTGGTCAGTTCGGGAATAAACGAATCCTGAAAGTTTGTCAGAATAATACCGAGCATATTTCTGCCTGCCATATTACTTCACCCCCTTGATATCTTGGTCAATCATAGCTTTCGGCGGAACAACGGCTCCCTCGCCAATGGAAAGATTTTCGCCTATTACGGCAATTCCCCAGTCGTCACGGTTAGGAGTTTCTTCGGGTTTTGCTCCGACTACGGCATTCTTGCCGATAACTGTTCCCTCTGAAACGATTGCAAAGTTTACCTGAGCCCCTTCTTCTACCACTACGCCGGGCATAAGGATAGAATCTGTAATTACCGCTCCTTTTTTAACTGTAACTCCATGGAAGAGCATTGAAAACTCAAGAGAACCGTAAACATTACAGCCGTCGGCTATCATAGAGTTCTGAATTTCCGCGCAGTCAGCGACAAAGTGCGGCGGCATCATGGGATTGCGTGAGTAAATCTTATTTTTCTTTTCGGAAAGGTCAAGCTTTGTTTTGGGGTCGAGCAAATCCATGTTTGCCTCCCACAAGCTGTCAATCGTTCCAACGTCTTTCCAATAGCCCTCAAACGGATAAGCGAACATTCTCTCGCCGTTATTGAGCATAGCCGGGAGAACATTCTTACCGAAGTCGTTTGCGCTGTTCGGGTCGGCTGCGTCAAGAACAAGATATTTCTTCAATTTGCTCCAGCTGAAAACATAAATACCCATAGAAGCATTCGTGCTTTTCGGGTGAGCGGGTTTCTCCTCGAACTCATAAATGGAGCCGTCGGGGTTAGTATTCATAATACCGAATCTCGAAGCCTCTTCCAAAGGAACGTCAATAACAGCGATAGTACAGTCTGCGTTGTGTTCCGCATGGAATGAAATCATTTTGGAATAATCCATTTTATAAATATGGTCGCCCGAAAGAATTAAAACATATTCGGGGTCATAACGCTCGATAAAGTTAATATTCTGATAAATAGCGTTTGCAGTGCCCGAGTACCAGTTTGCGCCGTCTTTCTGCTCATATGGCGAAAGGATATGTACGCCTGCGTTGTCATTATCCAAATCCCACGGCTGTCCGTTGCCTAAGTAATCATTAAGCACAAGCGGCTGATACTGTGTAAGTACGCCGACTGCCTCAATACCGGAATTGGCGCAGTTTGACAGGGGGAAATCAATAATGCGGTACTTTCCTCCGAAAGGAACAGCCGGTTTTGCAACTTTTCTTGTCAAAACGCCAAGACGGCTGCCCTGTCCTCCGGCAAGAAGCATTGCCACAACTTCCTGCTTTGGTAGCATAAAAAAGCCTCCATTTCAAATGTTTATTTTTGTTAGATTTTTTTAAGACCAATCACTTTAAGCATTGTCGTGAAGTACTCACCGCCTATAGAGGCGGGAGCTTCCTTTAATCCGCCCAACCTTGCAAAGGATTTCATTTTACAGGCATCAGTTTACGAGGCTATGGGTTTTTTATGAGGCAAACCCTTCCCGTACTCCCTACGGTACTGTTGTCTTACGAACAACTTTTGGAAACCCTATATGTATATTTTAGC
>CACWIU010000027.1:0-28647 GCA_902761025.1 uncultured Ruminococcus sp.
GTGCCGCCAACTGCCGAGCCTGCTGTGATAAGCTCTTGTTCATCGCCTGTGTATACCAAACCCATTACAGCTGCCGGGGCAGGATTCCATTTGCCGGAAACAGCACTTATGGAAACTTCAAGCTCTTGTTCTGCTGTACTTGTGTGATTTTCGTCACCGAATACTTTGTAGAAAATTGTGTAATCTCCCGCATCTGTTGCAGTCGGAAGAGTTTCCTGCCATTTGCCGTCATCAAGTTTGTATTTAAGAGTACCGCCTTCTGCTTCGCCTGCGGTAACGAGATATTGTTCGTTTCCTGTCCAGTCAAGTCCGGGAACTGCTTCGGGATCAACCGTAACAACAGCCGGAATTTTTGCTATTGTAACGCTTAAACTCTTCGGACCGAAATCGTAATAGTTAAGACCGCCTTCTACTTTGTAGTAAACTGTGTAAGTTCCTGCGTTTACAGCGGACGGAACTTTTGTGCTCCAGTCGTCATCGTCGCCGGTAAGGCTGTACTTCATTTTGCCGCCCGAGGTATTGCCTGCGTTTACCAATGTCTGTGAGTTACCATTGTACTTTAATATTTTTGCAGTAGGCTCTGTAACTACAGGAGTAGCTTTGTCGATAGTTGTAGTTGCTGATTTTGCTTCGGTTGTTTCATAGTTGGGGTTTAAACCTTTTATTCTGTAGTAAACGGTATAATCGCCTGCGTCAGTACCTTTTGGAATAGTTGTTTTCCAGTTTGTTTTACCGTTTGTGCTGTACTGAACGGTGCCGTAGTCTGCTGTGCCTGCCGAAAGGAGTTCCTGTTCCTCTCCGTTATAGGTCAAGACTAAAGCTTTGGGTTCAACCGTGTATTTAACAGGGTGTTTCTTAATCCTTACATTTTCGATAGGAGTTTCATCTACTCCGATGTGGTTTTCATCGGGAATTACACGATAGGAAATTTCATAAGTTGTTGCGTTAATTCCCGTAGGAATTGTTGTGCTCCACTCGCCGTCTTCGTTCATGTACTGGAGCGTGCCGCCCTTTACAGAACCTTTAGTGATAAGTTCTTGTTCCTCGCCGTTGTATGTAAGGTCTTTTGCTGTGGGTGCGGTAAGAACCACATGAGCCTTAGTAATCTCGGCTGTAAGCTTTGTTGAAGCTATGTCTTCGTAGTTTGTGCCGCCGTCTACTTTATACCAAACGTCATATTTGCCTACATTTGTGGCAGTTGGAACAGTTGTAGTCCATGTTGTGCCGTCTGTGCTGAATTTAAGAGTACCGCCCGTAGGCTGACCTGCCGTAACAAGAGCCTGTGCCAAGCCGGTGTATTCGACTGTATTAGCAGTAACTGTTACTTTGTTGCTGTGCTTTGCAATGGATACAGGGATTGACTTTTGAGTAATATCTTTATGATTGTCGTCACCTTCAACTTTCCAAAGAACAGTATAATTGCCTGCATTTGTTGCGGTGGGAACTGTTGTTCTCCACTTAGTGTCGTCTTCAGTACTCAGTTTGTATTTCATTGTGCCGCCTGTTGCTGTGCCTGCGGTAACAAGAGCCTGAGCATTTTCGTTGTATACCAGACCTGTTATCGCCTTAGGCTCGGTGTTTACAGTTGATGAGATTCTATTAATTGCAACATCAATAGGAGTACCTGTAATTGTAGAGTAGTTTGGCTGATTACCCACAACTCTCCATTGAACAGTGTAACTAATTGCATTTGTTCCTTTAGGAACTGTCGTTCTCCATTTAGTATCGTCCTCAGTGCTGAGTTTGTACTGCATTGTGCCGTTTTCTGCCGAACCTGCCGTAATAAGATCCTGTTCGTTTCCCGTATAGTTCAAACCTGTTATTGATTTAGGTTCTTTAGTAACTGTGGGAGCTATTTGACCGATACTTGCAGGTACGCTTGCTTCGGCTGAATCTTTATAGTTGGAATTGGCTGCCACACCTTTGTAATAAACTGTATAGCTTCCTGCGTTTGTAGCGGTAGGGATAGAAGTGCCGTATGTGCCGTTTGAACCCAATTTGTATTGGATAGTACCGCCTGACGCAGTGCCGGCATTAACGAGAGCCTGTGCCTGACCTGTGTATTTCCCTGCTTTATCGGTAGGAGCTTTGGTAATGGTTACAGCTTTTTGCGCTATTGTTACCGGGATAGGACCTAGTACCGCTGTACTGCTGTAATTAGAATTGCTTGCTACACCCTTGTAGTACACACTGTAGGTACCTGCGTTTGTAGCTGTAGGAATAGTAGTGCTGTAGGTTCCGTTTTCGCTCAAGCTGTATTGAACAGAACCGCCTGACGCAGAGCCGGCATTAACAAGAGCCTGCGCTGAACCGGTGTACGTTAATGTTTTTGCGGTAGGTGCTTTTGTAATGCTCATTGGTACTTTGTCAATATACCATGTGAAAGTTTTCGAACCGGAAGTATCCCAGTACCCGCCAGTTTTTCCGCTAACCTTAACTGTATACGTACCAGCATTCGTTGCTTTGGTGGTACCTGAAATATTATAATCTCGACCACCTATTAAAGTAAAAGAACCACTAAATATAACATCAGGATTATTATATTGGGGCTGTCCATTGTACTTAAAGTGTTTTCCGTTACCTGACCACGTAGCAGCAGAGATAGATACCGCAGCACTGGCTGTGATAGAAGTGTCCCACGAAATTGGCGTTGTAATGCCGAGGGCAGGTGCTGCAACCATTGAAGTTGTAACTGCTAACGCAACAACTTTTTTCATCGTATTTTTATTTGCCTGTTTATCCATTAAAATCATTCCTTTCCTTCCTAAATAATATGACTCTAAGCTAAACAAATTCTGAAAATAAGTCCGGTGAATTACTAAAACCTATTTTTCTGAAAGATGAATACCTAATGAGTTTTCCATATACCCCTCCTTTTTAAATACAGCATAAACATACCAGCCATACAGTATTATGACATTGTGTCTGTCCGGCAGAACCTAAAATGAGCAAATTCGCAATCTTTTTGTAAAAATTTTTTACATGATTTTTCAAAATCATTAAATCCATACGCTTTGCCCGTTTAAATTATAACACACGATATGTCCTCTTGGCAACAGATAATTTATGTCGGATTTAAATTTCTTCACTTTTTACAATGTTTAAATATTGTTTTGTTGATTTTTGGAAAACGGCTATAAAAATGTGAAATAACTTATAATGCAAAGGTGTAATTTTTTCATACACTCCTGTGTTTATATGTTTATTATCTGTTGTGCGCCTACACTTGTGCTTAATATAATTATATTTCAAACACAGGAAAAAAGCAATACATATAGTATGATTTTCGTGCAGGAAAATTGACTTTCGTGCAGTTTTTATTGTTTTTTTATTTTTGTTGTTTTTTTGTGTATTGTGTGTTATAATGAAAGCGGTCTTGTTTTTAAAAAAATTTGCGGACGTTTTCGCATTGAACTGAAAGGAATATAATCTCTATGAAATTGAACAAAAATTTTCTCGTGCATAAAAGCGGTAAGGACATTGTAGTTGTGCCTACGAATAATGCGGAATTTTCGGGTGTAATAAAGGGAAATCAAACTCTCGGCTCGCTTTTGGAACTGCTTAAAAAAGATATCTCAAGAGAAGAGCTTATAAATGCTATGATGACAAAATACGATGCGTCAAGGGATATACTCGAAAAAGAAGTAGACAGCACTATAAGCCGTTTAAAGGAAATTGGAGCTATTGACGAATAATTTTTCTTTTTTAATTTTTTCACTTTTTCATTTGAAAGGCTGTGTTTTGTAAATGAATCAACAAGAATATTGTCAAGCCATTGACTGGGTGATATATCTTTCTGCCTGTGCGGTGAACGACATTGTGCCTGACAGGGAAAAAGTTTCAAAGATGAATCTCGAACAGCTTTATAAGGCTGCCGATGACCACATGATGACGGCTGTTGTTTGCTATGCTCTCGAATCAGCGGGAATTAAAGACCACGCTTTTATACAGGCTAAGTTTAAGTCAATACGCAAAGTTTCCGCAATGGAACTTGACTTGCTGAGCATAGCGGAACAGTTTGAACGTGAGAAAATATGGTACGTTCCATTAAAAGGCTGTGTCATTAAGGACTATTATCCGTCTATCGGCTTGCGGCAGATGTCTGATTTTGACTTGCTGTTTGACGAAACAAAAGCGGACAAAGTGAAAACGATTATGGAACAGCTCGGTTTTACTTGCGATGAATTTGGAGAAACTCATCACGATGTGTATTTCAAACAGCCCGTAAGCAACTTTGAAATGCACAGAAGTCTTTTCAGCGAATTTAGAACTGATTTATACAAATACTATAAGGATATTTTTCCAAAACTCATTAAAGACGATGACAAAAATTACGGCTATCATTTCAGCGACGAAGATTTGTACGTATATTTGACGGCTCACGAATACAAGCATTACAGCAAAAACGGCGTTGGTTTAAGGCTTCTTCTGGACTGCTATGTTTTTATGAACGCTAAACAAGACAGCCTTGACCGGGACAATATTAACAAGCAGACAAAAAAACTTGGAATAAGCGATTTTGAACGCCGGAGAAGAGAGCTTGCGATGAAAGTTTTCTCATGCGAAAATCAAACCGATTTGACCAAACAAGAAAAACAAATGCTTACGGAATATTCTTCGATTGGAGTATACGGAAGTTTTGAAAACGGCATTAAGAATCAACTGAAAAATCAGTCAAAGTTTTCTTTTTGGGTTCGGAATATATTTATCCCATATAAAAGAATGGTAAAATCCGTGCCGTTTACTCGGAAGAGTATTTTGCTGTATCCCGTGGGTTTTGTATGGCGGTGCGGAAGAATGCTTTTTTCCGAAAGACGCGTTCTTGTAAGGACAATTAAAGCTGTAAATAAATACGGACGAAAGACTTAAACCGATTTCGTCAAGGTTTTTGTGTGATATAAAAAATTAAGGAGGATGTTCATGAAAAAAATAGTGTTAAGTTTTCTTGCGCTGACAGCGGCGGTTTCGATTTCTGCCTGCTCGTATAGAGATAACTTTTTAGAACCTGTTTATGTCGATTCGGAAACAAGCGAAACAGCCGATACGGCTTCCGTTTCGTCGTCCGATGTATCAAGCGAAGAAGAGGAAAATTCTGCCGTTTCTTCCGAAGAAAGCTCGGCTGTTTCTTCCAAAGAAAATGTGTCGAGTAAACAAGAAAAAGAACAAGACAGCTCGGCTGTTTCTTCCGAAGAAAGTGTGTCGAGTAAAAAAGAGGAAAACTCCGTTGTTTCTTCTCAGCGTGTCACTTCGGAAGTTTCGTCTGTTTCGTCCGTATCGGAAAATTTTGAGTCGGAACTTTTTGACGATAAAGAATATGATATTGCACTCATTACAGATAAAAACGGAATTAACAGCAATACAAATCTTACCCTATGGAAGTCGTTAATTGCGTACGGCGATACAAACCGCTTTTCATACAAATACTATGTCGAAAGCGACAGCCGAAGCAGTGAGGAGCTTGTTAACGTTCTTTTGGATAAAAAAGCAAAAGCCGTTGTTATTCCAAATGATAAATATAGAAACGCCGTAATTGATTTGCAAAGTGATTACAGCGACGTTAATTTTATTCTTCTTAATGCTCAGCCCGACAGAGAGTATGGAAAAAATGTTCACTGTGTAAAATTCAAAGAAGAACAAGCCGGATATTTAGCCGGATATCTTTCAATTTTAGACGGTCATACTACTCTTGGATTTATAGGCGACGGGGATAACGACAAAAACAGGCGTTACTTGTATGGTATGGTTCTCGGAGCAGACGCCGCTACTCAGGAGCTTAGACTTCACGGAACTTCCGTTAAATATAGCTTTATAAATGCGGACGATAAAAAAGCTAAAAGTACAGCCGATAAAATGTATAAAAACGGCGTTGACATTATTTTGTCGTGCAATGATAATATTACCAAAGGCACGGCACAGTCGGCTAAAAACAATAAGAAAAAATTCATTTGTGCAGGCACGCCGTTTGACGGTGACAAGAGTGCCGCTGCATTTACCTTTGAATATAATATTGCCGAAGTTCTTGATTATGTTATTCAAAATAAAATTGACGGCAATCTCGGCTGGGTTTCGGAAGAGAATGACAAAAATCTTAATCTCGGACTTGAAAGCGGCTGCGTCAGTGTTCCTACGGATAAAGACAGTTGGCATATGAAAAACGTTTCGGCTGATATCTATAACGAAGTTGCCGAAAAGATGATTAGCGGAGAATTGGTTGTTTCGGATAAAGTCAGCGAACAGCCGCCTATTGCCGCTATTGTTTACGATGAATTTTAATATTTTTAAATATTTTTAATAATTTATAAAATTATCGCTGTCCAAAACTTTTGAAAATAATATATTTTTAAGGGTTTTTAATTTTCCTAAGTTATAGACAGCGATTTTTTATAGCTGTCTAACGCACATAAAAATAATAAATAAGGAGGAATTTATTATGCCGAAATGGCTAAGCAAAGCAGTTTTTTATCAAGTGTACCCACAGTCTTTTTATGACTCCAACGGCGACGGAATAGGAGATTTACAAGGATTGATTGCAAAGCTTGACTACATAAAAGATTTAGGCTGCAACGCAATCTGGCTTAATCCCGTATATGATTCGCCGTTTATGGACGCCGGTTATGATGTCCGCGATTATTACAAAATTGCTCCCCGATACGGAACTAACGAGGACGCAAAGCAGCTTTTTCAAGAAGTCCATAAAAGAGATATGAAGCTGCTTATGGACTTGGTTCCCGGACATACTTCCGATACTAACGGGTGGTTTGCTCAAAGCAAGCAGCCTGTTAAAAACGAACTTTCAAACCGCTATATCTGGACGAACAGCGTTTGGGAAGCTCCGCCGCAGTATCGCTTGCAGTGCGGCATTACAGACCGTGACGGCAATTATTTGGTTAATTATTTTTCATCTCAGCCGGCTTTGAATTACGGATTTTATGAAGTAACTCACCCTAATTGGCAGCTGCCTGTAAATCACCCCGACTGTTTAAGAACAGTCGAAGCTATTAAGGACATCATGCGTTTTTGGCTTGACATGGGCTGCGACGGGTTTAGAGTTGATATGGCGGATTCGCTTGTGAAAAATGACGATGAAAAAATTGCTACCGCCGCCATTTGGGCGGGCATTCGTGAAATGATGAACGCAGAATATCCCGATTGTGCCTTGGTGTCGGAGTGGTGCAATCCTATTCGGGCAATCAATAAAGGAGGTTTCCATGCGGATTTTTACTTAGACCATAGGGGAAACGGCTATTCTACTGCATTTCGTTATTATAATTATGAAACGGGCGAACAGGAAAGCTTTTTCAGCAAAGAGGGCAAAGGCGACATTATGACCCTTGTTAATGAGTTTGTGCCAAACTATGAAGCGACAAAAGACAACGGCTTTATAAGCTTTTTCACTTGCAATCACGACAACCCGAGAATGTCCGCTTGGTACGATGAGAGAGAACTTAAAATTAACTTTTGTACTATTTTTACTCTGCCCGGAGTTCCGTTTTTATACTACGGAGATGAAATCGGCATGAGATATATGTCCGAACTTACCAGCAAAGAGGGCGGTTTCAGCCGTACAGGCTCACGTACTCCCATGCAGTGGACAAACGGAAAAAACAAGGGATTTTCCACAGCCGATTCCGAAAAACTGTATTTGCCTGTCGATATGCGTGAAAATGCTCCTACCGTAGAAGACCGGCAGAAAGACGAAAATTCCTTGTATAACACCGTGAAAAATATTATTCGTATCCGCAAAGAAAATCCCGAACTTTGCGGCAACGGCGATTTTAAAGTTTTGTATGCCGAGAAAAATAAGTATCCTTTTATTTTCAAGAGGGGTTCTTTTATTGTGGCAGTTAATCCGAGCAGCGAAGCCGTGACAGTTCCGTTTGAATACGATATTAATAAAATAGTTTACTCTATCGGAGAAGCGTTTGTAAAAGACGGAAACTTGACTATTAACGGACAGAGTTATTTCCTTTTTCGTCCGTAATTCAATAATCACAAAAAGGAGATGTTTTTTTTGAGAGAAGATATAACTACTATTCCTATAAACGATGTCTTTGAACCGCATGACGGCTGTCCGCTGTGCAGAATGAGAGATATGCTTGAAGAACGCTCTACTGTGTATATCACAGGTGCGGCAATGATGGAGCCTGACGTAAGAATTAAGACTAACGAAAAAGGCTTTTGTTATCGTCACTTCAGCATGATGTTAAAGTGCGGCACACGTCTTTCCAATGCTCTCATTCTTGAAAGCCATTTGGATAAAATTAAAACAGAGTTTATTCCGAAAGATGTTAAAGGCAAACCCGATAAGAAAAAAATTGCCGCAATTCGTGCTTTGCAAAAAAGCTGCTTTGTCTGCGAACAGGTGGAGTGGGGCATGGCTCATATGTATCAGACAATTTTCAGCAGCTACGCAACGGACAGCGAGTTTAAAAAATTATATAACAGTCAGCAGTTTATTTGCATGGAGCATTACGCCGATTTGATGACTGCCGCAATGAACAGGGGAATTTCCGCTAAAGTTCTGCCCGAATTCTATGCCGATACTTCAAGACTTGCAGGCGGATATCTCGAAGTGCTGAAAAATGATGTTACTCACTTTTGCTCGATGTTCGATTATCGCAGCAAGGGGCAGGATTGGGGAAACTCAAAAGACGCTATTGAACGTTCCATAGAATTTTTGACCTCGGAACGCATTAATAATACTAAGGAAAATACGCAGGAGTAATTTATGTTTGTTTTTAACGCAACTGATTTTGACCTCGCTCAAACTCTTGACTGCGGACAGGCTTTTCGCTGGAAAGAACAAGCGGACGGTTCTTTTGAGGGCGTTGCCTTTGGAAAATTAATCAATTTCAAACAGGACGGCTCAAGCCTTTATATAAGCGGAGCTGATGAAATGGAATTTAACTCGCTTTGGAAACATTATCTTGACCTTGAGCCTGATTATGGGAAAATAAGAGAAGATTTGTCACATTTGCACCCTGTTCTTAAAGAGGCTGCCGAATTTGCCGGCGGAATACGAATATTGAATCAGGAACCGTGGGAAGCTCTTTGTTCTTTTATTATTTCTCAGAATAATAATATCCCTCGTATAAAGGGAATTGTAGAAAGGCTTTGTCTGAACTTTGGCGAGAAAATAGAATTTGAAAAAGAAAAAGAGTTTTATACTTTTCCAACCGCAGAAAAAATTGCCGCTTTGACAGCCGAAGACTTATCTCCAATTCGCGCCGGTTTCCGAGCGAGATATATTATTGACGCCGCTCAGCGTGTGGCAAGCGGTGAAATTGATTTGGAAAGTATTCGTAAAATGGAAATTTCGCAAGCTCGTCATGAATTGATGAAAATTACCGGTGTTGGAATTAAAGTTGCAGACTGCACTTTATTGTACGGACTTCATAGGCTTGACTGTTTTCCACTTGATGTTTGGATGAAAAGAGCCATGACCGTACTGTTTCCCGATTTAACTCCCCAAGACTTCGGAAAATACGGCGGTATTGCCCAGCAGTATATTTTTCATTACAGCCGTATGCACCCCGAACTTTTTAACACTTGAAATTTATTGTAGCCATAACAGGGGCTGAATCATTTTGAAGGGGATACCCCCTTCAAAATCCTCGCTTTTCTTTGAAAAGCGAGTGCGACAGGCGAAGCCTGTCGGATTCAGCCCCTTGTGTTGTTGTTTTTAAAAAAATTTGTAAAAAAAGACTTGACAAAAATAAACGAATGATTTATAATAAAAAACAGAAAAATCATACTTTTCATACTTTTTGGAGGAAATGCTTATGGAATCGTTAAAAATTAAAAATCTTTGTAAAAAATATGAAAAATTCAGCCTTAAAAATGTCAGCTTTTCCGTGCAGAGCGGTGAAATCAGAGGATTTATCGGCAGAAACGGAGCCGGCAAAACTACAACGCTGAAATCTATTCTTAATCTTGTTCACCCCGACAGCGGAGAAATTTCGTTTTTCGGACAGACTTTTGCAGGCAATGAAAAGGAAATCAAACAGCGTATCGGTTATGCGGTGGGCGGCACAAGCTACTATCAAAACAAAGCGATTAAAGACATTGTGAAAATTACAAAAATGTTTTATAAAAACTGGAGCGATGAACAGTATAATCATTATCTGTCCGTGTTTTCTCTTGACGAAAACAAAAAGCTCAGTGAACTTTCAGAGGGCATGAAAGTAAAATTTCATCTTGCCGTTGCCTTATCGCACGGAGCGGAATTGTTAATTCTTGACGAGCCTACAAGCGGACTTGACCCTGTTTCAAGAGAAGAGCTGCTTGAAATTTTCCTCAGTTTGGCAGAGAAAGGCGTTGCAATACTTTTTTCAACGCATATCACGTCTGATTTGGAAAAGTGCGCCGACTCGATTACATACATCAAAAGCGGCGAGATTATAGCGACTGACGATATTAAAAGCTTTACGGACAATTACAGACTTGTAGAAATTAACGAAAAAACTAAAAAGTCTGACAATGACTGTTATTTAGGCATGTGCAAAACTAAAGACGGAGCAACTGCTTTGATTTACGCAAAAGATGCCGATAAATTTGATAAAAAACTTATCGGTAAACCGACGCTTGAAACAATTATGGTGCATTTGGAGAAAGAGGAGATTTGAGAAATGAAAGAGCTTTTAAAAAAAGAGTTTAAACTTACGGCAGGAACAGTAACGTATATTTTTATCGTATTTGGATTAATGGCATTTATACCCGGATACCCGATTCTTGTTTCGGCGTTTTTTGTGTGTTTGGGACTGCAAATAACATTTCAGTTTGCCCGTGAATATAACGATGTTCTGTACACAGTTTTACTTCCTGTTAATAAGGGCGATGCTGTAAAGGCAAGATACTTGTTTTGCGTGTGTATTCAGATGATGAGTTTTTTGCTGACTGCTTGCGTAAGCGCTTTAAGAATGAGTGTTTTGCGTGATGTAAAAGTTTATGCTGAAAATGTAATGCTGAGCGCGAATTTTACATTTTTAGGTTTTGTGTTGTTTATTTATATGTTGTTTAATGTAATATTTATAGGTGGATTTTACAAGACAGCATATTATTATGGAAAAAACTTTGTAATATTTGCAGTCGTTTCAATGCTGACAGTGGGAATTGCGGAAACAATTCATCACATTCCGGGACTGAAATTTCTCAACGCAACAAGCGGAAGCGAGCTTTTGCCTCAGTTAGGCATTTTTGCGTGCGGAATAATTTTATATATAGTCGGAACACTAATTTCAATGAACAAGTCAATAAAAAGGTTTGAAAAATTAGATTTGTGATTAAAAAACAAACAAAACATCTTGACAAAACGTGTTTTTTCTTCTAAATATAGACAGTGGTTACGAAAATTGCAAATAGCCCTTGATTTTTCCTCAAATCATGGTATCATATAAAGTATGGGGTGTGATATCGGAAAAGTAAATATCGTGCTGAATTGAATTTGCTGCTGTCTGAAAAGGGGGAACTGCATATGATACATTTTGAACAGTGGGACGGCTTTAGAGGTCGTCTTTGGCAGGAAGAAGTTAACGTTCGTGATTTTATACAGAGAAATTACGAACCGTACAATGGCGATAAGTCTTTTTTGGCGGAACCAACCGAGGCTACAAAAATGCTTTGGGGAGAACTGCAAAAACTTCAAAAAGAGGAACGCTCCAAGGGCGGTGTTCTCGACATGGATACGGACGTTGTTTCTTCGCTGACATCGCATAAAGCCGGATATATAAATGAAAATATGAAAGATTTGGAAAAAGTAGTTGGCTTGCAGACGGATAAGCCGCTCAAAAGAGCTTTTATGCCTTACGGCGGTATCAGAATGGCAGAGCAGGCTTGCACTACAAACGGATATACTCCTAATCCCGAACTTCATAAAATATTTACCGAATACAGTCAAAATCACAGCGACGCTGTTTTTTCGGCATATACTCCGGAAATGAAAAAATGCCGTCACGCTCATATAATTACAGGTTTGCCGGACACTTACAGCCGAGGCAGAATTGTCGGCGATTACAGACGTGTGGCATTGTACGGTATTGACTTTTTAATTACAGAAAAGCAAAAGGATTTGTCGCAATGCGGCGACGGCGTAATGCTTGACGAGATTATCCGTCAGAGAGAAGAAATTGCAAAGCAGATTTCGGCTCTTAAAGGCATGAAAGAAATGGCTAAAATTTACGGATTTGATATTTCACTGCCTGCAAGGAATGCTCGGGAAGCCGTTCAGTGGCTTTATTTTGGATATTTGGCTGCCGTTAAGACGCAAAACGGAGCGGCCATGAGCGTTGGACGAATTTCCACATTTTTGGATATCTATATTCAGAGAGATATTAATAACGGTACGCTTACGGAAGAAGAGGCTCAGGAATTAATTGACCATTTGGTTATGAAGTTCCGTATGGTAAAGTTTGCCCGCATACCCTCGTACAATCAGCTGTTTTCGGGCGACCCTGTATGGGCAACTCTCGAAGTGGCGGGTATCGGCATGGACGGGCGGCATATGGTTACTAAAACGGATTACCGCTTTTTGCACACGCTGGAAAATATAGACCCCTCTCCCGAGCCGAATTTGACAATTCTTTATTCTTCAAAGCTGCCTGAAAATTTCAAGCGTTATGCGGCGTATATTTCTATAAAGACAAGCTCTGTCCAGTATGAAAACGATGATGTCATGAAACCTGTCTGGGGCGATGATTATTCTATTTGCTGCTGTGTTTCGGCTACTCAGACGGGCAAAGAAATACAGTTTTTCGGAGCAAGAGCAAATTTGGCTAAGTGCCTTTTGTATGCGATTAACGGCGGTGTTGACGAGAAAGAGTTTGAGCAGGTTGCTCCTAAATATGCCCCGATAACGTCCGAATATCTTGACTATGACGAAGTAATTGAAAAATATGTCGAAATGCTTAAATGGCTTACGGGAATGTATGTAAATACCCTTAATCTCATTCACTATATGCACGATAAGTATTATTACGAAGCGGCGGAAATGGCTTTGATAGACACAGACGTACGCAGAACATTTGCCACGGGAATTGCGGGATTTTCTCATGTTGTTGACTCTTTGTGTGCTATTAAGTATGCAAAAGTAAAAACAATCCGCAACGAACAGGGAATTGTTGTTGACTATGAAGTAGAGGGCGATTTCCCACGTTACGGCAACGATGACGACCGTGCGGACGATATGGCACTTTGGGTTTTGAAAACATTCATTGACCTCGTAAAAACTCATCACACTTATCGTAATTCCACACCGTCAACATCTATACTTACAATTACGTCAAATGTTGTTTACGGAGCGGCAACGGGAGCAACTCCCGACGGACGAAAAGCAGGCGTGTCATTTGCTCCGGGAGCAAATCCGAGTTACGGAGCGGAACAAAACGGACTTTTGGCATCGCTTAATTCGGTTGCAAAACTCCCTTACGTGTGGGCTTTAGACGGCATTTCCAACACGCAGACTATTAACCCCGATGCTTTGGGGCATAGCGAGCAGGAAAGAATTACAAATCTTGTTCAGGTTATGGACGGATATTTTAATCAAGGGGCACATCATTTGAATGTCAATGTATTTGGTACGGAAAAGCTCATTGACTGTATGAACCACCCCGAAAAGGAAGAGTACGCTAATTTTACTATACGTGTGTCGGGTTATGCGGTTAAATTTATAAATCTTACAAGAAAACAGCAGCTTGACGTTATTTCACGCACATGTCATAAAGTGATTTAAAAAATTATTGCTATGAAGTATAGATATAATTATGAAAACGGCGTAATAAAAGGGAACATTCATTCTCTTGAAAGTTTTGGATTAGTTGACGGTCCCGGAGTTCGTTATGTTGTTTTTATGCAGGGTTGTGCATTGCGTTGTAAATATTGCCATAATCCCGAAACATGGTCCGGCGGAGGTTCGCTGTGGACTCCGCAGCAGCTTTTTGACAAGGTTTACCGATATCATGAGTATTGGCAAAATAACGGCGGTATCACTGTAAGCGGCGGAGAACCTTTGCTGCAAATTGAGTTTTTGACAGAGTTTTTTCGACTTGCTAAAGAAAAAAATATACACACGGCTGTTGATACGGCAGGTCAGCCTTTTACAAACGAACCCGACCGGACGGCAAAATTTGAAGAGTTAATGAAATTTACCGATTTGGTTATTCTTGATTTGAAAGAGTGGAGTTCCGAAAAACATAAGGCTCTTACGGGCAAAGGCAACGAGAATATAAAAGCAATGGCGGTTTGGCTGTCCGAGCATGGAAAAGACTTGTGGATAAGACATGTGCTTGTGCCAAATTTAACGGACGGTGAAGAAGACTTAAAAGCTATGGGAGAATTTATTGCGTCTTTGAAGACTGTGAAAAAGGTTGAAATTTTGCCTTATCATGCTTTCGGTATGCCAAAGTGGGAAAAATTGGGACTTGATTATACTTTGAGCAAAACGGAAACGCCTACGCAGGACGAAATTAAAAGAGCTGAAGAACTTCTCGGCATAAAAAATTATTGAATTAATATTTATATGCTATCTCATACATAGTAAGTTTGTGTATGAGGTAGCTTTTTATAAAGTTTACAAAAAGTTTACAAGTAGTAAGTTTTTTTGTAATCAAAATAATATTTGTTTTGTTGACAAAATGAGCGTTTTGTAATAAAATTACGTTAGATTGCGAAACAACTGTCTATTAGAATTTAGTTGTTGAAATAAACCAATAGAATTTATAATTAATGAAAGGTGAATATTTATGGTAAAAAAAGCAATTTTGCTTACATTTGCCGCAGTGTTGTTAGTTTCGTCAATTACTGCCTGCGGAAGTAAAAAAAGCGAACAAGACGGCGAACCTTTGTATTCAAGAGTTTTGTATGCCGAAGATGACACAGCGGAAGATAATTCCGATGAAGAATCCGATGAAATTTCTGAAAGCGAAAAGAAAGAAGATAGTAAAAAAGAAGAAAGTAAAGAAGAAAATAAAGAAGAAAGAAAAAAAGAAGAAAAGCAAAAAAAGAAGAATACCGAAGAAAAAAATTCAGATAAAGCAACTTCTTCAAAGAGAAGCAGCAAAACGGCAAGCACTGTTTCAGCTAAGACGTCAAGCGGCTCAAATCAAAAAACTGCAAGTTCAAAAGCAGCTTCTTCGACTTCGTCAAAAAACAGCGTGTCTTCAAAGACAACATCGTCAAAGAAGACTTCCGACAACAGTTCGAGAAAAGTATCGAGCGTATTTTCGTCAAGCGATAAAGATTCGGAAACATCGACGGACTCCGAAAGGGACAGCGAGCTTTGGTACGGAACTGATTCTGACGATACGGATACTTCAAGCGAGAAAGATATAAACAGCGATACTGATACGAGTGTAGAAATTAACAGCGATACCGACACCGACGATACGGACAGCGAACAGCCTGTTGAAAAAGGCTCTCTTGAGGCGTCCGATGTGGTATTTCCGTTGGGAAACGCACAAATATTTGTTGGACAAAAATTTTCGGAAGCAGATGAGATTTTGCTAGGCTTTGAGAATAAAACGGACGACGGCAACACACGAATTTATTATTATAAGCAATGTACCGTTACAGCGTCTGTAAATGAAGACACTGACGAATCAGACGTTATTACAAAAATCACGGTATTTCCGGGGTATGTTATTTCAAAGGGTATTTCGGCAGGCTCAACAGCTCAAGATGTTATTAAGGCTTTTGGAGAACCAACATCAGGCAATGGGGACGAATATAATTATATATTGGATAATACAACTTTGAAGATTAATTTTTACAACGGTGTTGTTAGAGAAATTAGTTATAACAGCAATATATAAATAATTTATAAAAATACTGTTGACATTAGAAGAAAAAGACGATACAATAGCATTATATGAAAGGGTATTGAAGATAAAAAAGTTTAGCCGTTTGTATAATTGATTTGATTGCCGCTGTTTGTAATTTTTTCATAACTTTTTGCGTGAGCGAATACATATGAAAATGAAGTATTATCAAAAAGGAGTTTTCATATGGGAGCAGCAGGCTTGTTGTTTGCGGCATTTGGCTTGGCAATGGACGCTTTTGCAGTGTCGGTCTGTAAAGGCATGGCGGCAAAACGTATTCAAATTCGAGAAATGATTACGTTGGGAGTATTTTTCGGTTCGGCTCAGGCAATCATGCCATGCGTCGGCTGGCTTTTGGGCATACAGTTTCAAAAGTATATAGAAAGCGTTGACCATTGGGTGGCGTTCATTCTGCTTGATTTCATTGGCGGAAAGATGATTTGCGACACGCTTTCCGACGAGCGGCAAACTGTAACGCTGGGACAGCGTATCGACTATAAAGAGCTTGTGGGATTAGCTGCGGCGACAAGTGTAGATGCTTTGGCAGTCGGAATAACTTTTGCGTTTTTAGATACTAATGTTATTTTGTCGTCTGCTGTTATAGGAGCGGTTACGTTTGTTTTGACAGCAATCGGTTTTACAGCCGGAGTGTATGTCGGCGACCGTTTCGGAAAAGGCTCGGGAATTTGCGGCGGCTCTGTGTTGATTGTGTTGGGGTTTAAAATTTTGTTTGAAGATTTATTGACCGGATGAACGGAACAACTTTTCTTTTGAGTTTGGAGTTTTTTAATGTCAAATCTTTTTTGTGCCGGAGATTTTGATTTTATTACGCTTTGATTGTTTGTTTTTATAATCCGAATTTTGATATAAATATTGTACATTCTTTACAAAGGAAGAAAAACTATGGGTATTTCAGAAAATTTAAAAAAAGGTACGTCCGAACTTTTAATTCTTTATTTATTAAGAAGTGAGGATATGTACGGCTATCAAATCGCACAGGAATTGAAAGTAAGAAGCGGCGAACAGTTTGTTATGCCGGAAGGATCGCTTTATCCGACACTTTATCGCTTGATCGAGAAAGGTGTTATCTCCGACAGAATGGAGATCGTTGGTAAGAGATTGCGTAAGTATTATCACCTTGAACCCAAGGGATATGATTATTTGGAAACAATCACTAACGAGTACGAAAAAATCAGCAAGGGCATACAGATGGTATTGTCCAACATTAAGGCACAAGAAGCTGATAAGTGATCTGAAAATTGCATTTTTCAACGGTTAATCTTTAAAGGGTTGGTGGGGCTTTTTAAGTTTCACCAACCTTTTTTTTGTTTAGCGGATAAAACAGTTGAAAAATTATCAAGAAAAGTGTATAATAGACTACGAATCATTGTTAATCCAATATTTTGAAATTATAAGAGGTGTAATATGCTCCTGCCTGATTTTTCATCTTTGCCCGCAAAAATGCAGAATGACGATGTTAAGCGTTATTACGATATCCTTTTAAAGAAAAAAGCAGACTTGTTTTTTAAGCGTTTATTTGATATTATATTTGCGGTTGTATTAATAGTGATTTTATCAATTCCAATGATAATTGTAGCTGTTCTTATAAAATCGGATTCCGAAGGACCCGTGTTTTTTCGTCAAAGACGAGTAACAACAGGCGGTAAAGTTTTCAGTATTTTCAAGTTCCGCACAATGCGTGTGAATGATAACAGCAAAAATGCTCAGGTAACGGCAGGTACGGACAGCCGCATTACAAAAATCGGTCATGTTCTGAGAAAATTTCGCTTAGATGAAATGCCTCAGCTGTTTAACGTCCTTACGGGCGATATGACTTTTGTAGGTACTCGCCCCGAAGTTGAACGATATGTCGAACAGTATTCGCCCGATATGTATGCCACGCTGCTTATGCCGGCAGGTATTACTTCTATGACAAGCATTAGATTTCGCAATGAAGAAGAATTACTTGCAAATGCCGAAGATGTCGAAAAAGCATATATAGAAGAAATTCTTCCCCAAAAAATGAAATATAACTTAGAATATATAGAAAAATTCAACTTTTTTTACGACTTTTATGTTATGGTTTTGACAGTCGTAAAAGTTGTTTCCTGATTTCGGCCGTTTTCGGTGAAAGGCGGTGATACGGTGGAGCGTGGTAGGCTTAACTTGGACGCTCTTCGGGAGAATACCTCTGTTTTTAGAATTGTTTTTATTATTGATATGTTGCTGACGCAGCTCGGATATATAAGCGTTCCGGCGATAGTTGCCGCAGTCTTTATCTTTTTTTGGGGCTGGTCATTGCTTATCAAAAATTATGTAAAGAGTAATCGTATAAAAAAAGTAAATTATTATGGGTGGCTCATATTATTTTTTGTTTCTAATATCATAACAATTCTTAAAGAGGGTTATGACGACGGAATATGGCAAAGCGTTTTGATTGTTTTTTTTATGCCTGTTCTTTTCTTTATGTTTTATGGTCTTCATACGGAAGCCGAAAGCGTCGAAGGCAAAAAAAAGGTTGAAAAAGAAATTTATAATCTGTGTAATATTATGCTTTGGCTGTCAATAGTTATAAATATAATGAGCTTGATTACGCTGTATACCATAGGAAAGAGTATTTCTTATTATTTCGGTTACTTGGTAGTTTATGAAAACCGTTTCACGGGATTATATGTTAATCCTAATTTAATGGCGTTTTCATCTTTTTGTGCGGTGGTGTGCTGTCACATTTTGTGGCAGGGCGATTTTGCCCAAAGGGTTACGGGAAAATGTTTAACAAAACGGCGGCGAGCCTTGATTCTTTTTTCGGCAGGACTTAATGTTGCGGTCATTTTTCTTACGGATTCCAATGCGACAGTCTTGATTATGACGTGTTACACGATAACATATATATGCTATCGTATGTTTGGCGGAAAAGATTTTCATATTGGCGTGATAATGCGGAAAATAGCCGTTGTTCTTATGGTTTTTGTGGCGATTACGGCAGTGTTCTTTGCCGCAAGGGGACTTCTGCAAACGGGAGCAACTCAGACAATGACAGCTCCGCATGATTCGGCAAATGTATTTGAAGACAGCGATGACGAGCTGAACAAAATTACTTTTGAACATCAAAATAAAAATCTTGACAGCGGTCGTATTAAATTATTTAAACAAGGTGTAAATGTAATTAAACATCACCCGTTTTTTGGCGTGGGAAAAGGCAATATAACAAAGTACGGAAATCGCTATAACAATAACAAAATGAAGTACAGCGATTTTCACAACGGCTATCTGACAGTTATAGTTTGTTCGGGCTTTATCGGATTTTTCTTCTTTTTGGGATTTGCGGTGTGTCTTGGCTGGAGAATGGCAAGAACTATTTTTGGAGTTAAGCCGGAAATCAAAAGCGATATTTTCCCGTGTCTTGTGTCGTTTATTGCGGCTTATTGCGTTTATTCTTTTTTTGAAAGAGCCTTAGTTTACGACACAACATTTATGATAGTAATTTTTTGGGCGGTTCTTGGTTACGCTGCTGTTTACATGGCTCATTATGAGGGAGCTGAATATAAACTGTACGCTTTTTCTTCGATGAGCATTTTTCACAAAAGGGAAACTCAAAAAATTTCATCAAACGAATATTAAATATAAAACGTATATTAAACGTATAAAGAAAAGGAGAGGTTTTAAAGTGGAAAACCAATTACTTGAATTATTGCAGGATAACTGCCGGTACACTAACAGAGAATTAGCGTCAATGCTGAATACGACCGAAGAAGCGGTGCAGGCAAAAATTTCCGAATACGAACAAAAGGGTATTATTTGCGGCTATAAAGCTTTGATAAACTGGGAAAAAGTTCCGGGTTCGGAAGTAAGAGCCTTGATTGAACTTAAAGTCGCTCCGAAGCCCGACAGAGGTTTTGAAGAGATTGCGGAAAGAGTAATGGCATTTGACGAGGTAGAGGGCGTTTATCTCATGGCAGGAAATTATGACTTGGCTGTGTTTGTCAAGGGACATACGTTTCAGGAGATTGCGTTGTTTGTTGGAAAAAGGTTGTCGCCTCTTGATTCCGTGCTTTCCGCAAGCACTCACTTTATTCTTACAAAATACAAGTCCAACATGGTTGATATGCAGAACTTAACTTCAGATACCGATGAAAGGGAATGTTTTATTTAATGGATTACGAACGTTTTTTAAATTCAAAAATCAAAAGTACTAAACCGTCCGGTATCAGAAAGTTTTTCGATATTGCCAACGAAATGGAAAACGTAATATCTCTGAGCATAGGCGAGCCGGACTTTAAAACACCGTGGCATATAAGAGAAACGGGAATACGTTCGCTTGAAAAAGGCAAAACTTGGTATACTCCAAACCGAGGATTGTCAAATCTTCGCGAAGAAATTTGCAAATATTTTGACAGACGTTTTAGCGTGAAGTATAACCCCGATACCGAAACTCTTGTGACAGTAGGCGGTTCGGAAGCCATTGACGCAGCTCTTCGCTGTTTGGCAGAGCCGGGGGACGAAGTTCTGCTCCCTCAGCCGTCGTTTGTGTGTTACGAACCTCTTACAGTTATGGCAGGGGCAACTCCCGTTATAATCGAAACAAAGGCGGAGAATGATTTTCGCCTTACTCCCGAGGAAATAGAAGAGAAAGTCACAGACAAGACTAAGCTGCTTATTTTGCCGTATCCCAACAATCCAACAGGAGCGTCAATGAGCCGTGAGGATTACGAGGCTGTCGCAAAGGTTGTTGAAAAATACGACTTAATGGTTATATCCGATGAAATCTACGCAGAACTTTCTTACGGCACAAAGCCTGTTTCTTTTGCGTCCGTAACTGGTATGCGAGACAGAACGATTGTAGTAAGCGGATTTTCGAAAGCGTATGCAATGACAGGCTGGCGATTGGGTTATGCCCTTGGCCCCGAACCGATTATTGCTCAGATGACAAAATTGCACCAGTACGGAATTATGAGCGCTCCCACAACTGCTCAGTATGCGGCAATCGAGGCTTTGCAGAACGGCGATAATGACATTGTAAAAATGCGTGAACAGTACGACATGAGAAGACGGCTTATTGTAGACGGCTTTAACAGCATGGGACTTATATGCTTTGAGCCAAAAGGAGCGTTTTATGTGTTCCCATGTATAAAATCAACGGGCATGAGTTCCGAAGAATTTGCGTCTAATCTGCTTATGTCAAAGCATGTTGCGGTTGTTCCGGGCAATGCTTTCGGAGATTGCGGCGAGGGTTTTGTAAGAGTTTCTTACTCTTATTCTGTTCAGCACATTAAAGAGGCTCTTGGAAGAATAAGAGCTTTTATAAACGAACTCGAACAGCATTGACAAAAGCTTTCCGCAACGCTGTTAAAGTTTTTGCCCCGCTTTTTTCAAAAAGCGGGCGGATACCAAAGGCGGAGCCTTTGGTAGGTTTTTAAGGGCAATGCCCTTAACGATATATTGCACATCAAAAATGACGCTGAGCGGCATTTTTACATAAATATAAAAAACCCCTATAAACAAAATCTGTTTATAGGGGGGTTTTTAGTCTACATAAAATTCTTCCATAGTGTCAAGGCATAGGCAGGCTAATCTTTTTCCGTCCGCAACGCCGCAGTTAATGCAAATATTGTTGTGAGATTGATAAATTCTGTCTTCTCCGCAAAGTTCATAAGTCGGAACATGACCCGAAACTATAAATATTGAATCATCGTCAAAATACTGTCTTTCATAGTCAACAGGTGTTTCGGTTAAGTCTTTAATGGAATATTTTTTTAATTTCTCGCCGTTCTTGTCAAAATTTCCGAGTCCCTGATGAACAAGAATAAATGTTTTGTCGCCAATGTCCACGACTTCAAAAGGCATAAAATCGCAAAGAAAGTCGAGAAGGTCTTGACGCTCTTCAACAGAAAGCTGAACAAATCCCTCAATAGTTTTTGCTCCGCCGATTTTTCGCCATTCGGAAGCGGCTTTGACGGTTTCGGGACTGATATCGCTTATATCTCCGTCGGAAATGTCGTCCATAATCATACTTAAAACTTCGGCGGCAATTCTATCATGGTCTCCCAAAATAGTATAAATATTAGAGTAATAAGTTAATTCCGTTAAAACTTCAATAGGTTCTTCTCCTCTGTCAACTACGTTTCCGAGAATGTAAAGAGTATCATCGTCTTGCAGGTCGATTTTTTGAAGCATTTCCAAAAACTTATCATACTCACCGTGAATATCGGACATTACATAATTCATAGATATCACCCTCGCATTGATAATCTTTATTACGCTATTTATTATATTACATTTATTTTAAATTGTCAATTCAAGATTTGTTATAACTATAATCAATTTGTTTAGTTCCTATTATCTTTAGTTCATCGGCAAACCCGACTGATTTTCTCAGCACCAGCAAAGCGTCGTTGCTTGTTATGGAATTGTCCTTGTCTACATCGCCAAGAGAAAAGTCGGAAGGTTTTTCGAAATCTTCCAGAGAAACGGAAATTCTCAGGATTTTCAAAGCGTCTGCGGAAGTGATATTGTTGTCATTGTCAACATCGCCGACAGTGTATTCGCTTTTTACGACTTTGTCTTCGTAAAAATCCGATACGGTACACTCATAATAACTTTTTAAAGCCTCGTCGTCTTGTTTGGTTTTATAAGGAGATAAAGACGGCAGTATGCTCATGTGGCTGAATGCGTCTAAATTTTCTGTTTGTTTGCCGTTGCCGTAGCCGTTGTTGACAACAATTTTAATTTCCACATCGCCGATTTTGGGATTAGAAGAAAAAGTATGCCACAGCGTCAAATTATTTAAATCTGCCGTAGACGGCAAAAATAAATAATAATGGTTGGAGTTGTTGCTGAGAGATGTTATTTCGCAGCCTTGGTCTTCCGAGGCAAACCATTTTACAGCGTCCTGAGCTGTTTGGTCGGCAGAATCAAGATTTGGATTTCCGTCTGCCCATAAAGTCCCCGAGGGAGCTGCGGAGCTTTCCAATGCCGAAACGGAAAGGGGAATAGGAAGAGAAGAAATTACTAAAATTCCCGAGAGAATTGCCGCAATAAAATTCCTGACTTTTTTCATTTTATTGACCTCCTTATTAACTTTTTAAAATTAAAAAAGGGTAAAGATGAAAATACACCTTTACCCTAAACGTATCGTTGTCCGATATTACATCTCTTCTAAAGTAGCTTTGATATCCGCCGGCAAATCAGATTTTGACGAAGAAACTAAAAGTGTGATAGCGGTGTTTGCTTCATCTGCGAGAACATTAAGCTTATTAACGAATGCGATAAGTTCGTCATTGTTGTTTCCTGCAATTTTGAATGTCGAGTCAACAAAGATATCCGTTACGTCATAGTTGCCTGCGCAAATGCCGCTGATAAAACCGTAAAGTGTGTCATAACCCTTGATTGAATAAGCATCGGTATCAATAAGACGCGCCTTGTGAGTGAGGTCATAAGTAAGCTTTGCGCCTTTTTCGATAACAACAACGCAGCCCTTAGATGCTTCGACTGCCGCATTAGCCTCTTGAATAAGTCTTTTTGTTTTGCCCGAACCTTTTTTGCCAATCAATAAAGTAACCATTATTAACCATTCCTTTCGTTTTATGTTAGTTCTTAATTAATGTCATTAATGTCAAATGTTGTATTAGTTGTATTATATTAGCCTAATCTTGCCTCAAGAGCGGCTTTAGCCTCCTCGTAACCCGGCTTGCCCAAAAGCGCGAACATATTCTTTTTGTAGCTTTCTACGCCCGGCTGATTGAACGGATTAACGCCAAGCAGATAACCGCTGACAGCGCAAGCCTTTTCAAAGAAGTAAATCAAATAGCCTAATTCAAATTCGTTCATCTCGGGAACATTAAGAACTATGTTCGGCACGCCGCCGTCATTGTGAGCCAAGATAGTACCCTCGAAAGCCTTGCGGTTAACAAAGGACATTTCCTTTCCGGCAAGGAAGTTAAGACCATCGCCGTCACCATCTTCTGTTCCGAGAATAATTTCTCTCTTAGGCTTATCAAAAGAAACTACGGTTTCAAAGAGAGTTCTTCTGCCTTCCTGAATGTACTGACCCATTGAGTGCAGGTCTGTCGAGAATGTGACGGAAGCCGGGAAAATACCCTTGTTGTCTTTGCCCTCGCTTTCGCCGAAAAGCTGCTTATACCATTCCGACATCATTGTGAAAGACGGCTCATAGGAAACGAGAATTTCAGTAGTATATCCCTTTGCGTAGAGAATATTTCTGATAGCGGCATACTTGTAGCAGTCGTTTGTGTTCAAGTCTTCATTGTCAAAATCAGCCTGAGCCTGAGCGGCGCCGCACATTAAAGCGTCCAAATCAGCTCCTGCAACAGCTATCGGAAGCAGACCTACTGCCGTAAGCACGGAAAATCTTCCGCCTACGTTGTCGGGAACAACAAAAGTTTCGTAGCCTTCGGTATTGGCAAGTTTTTTGAGAGTACCTTTTTCTTTATCGGTAGTACAGAAAATTCTCTCACGAGCCCCTTCTTTGCCATATTTCTTTTCAAGCAATTCTCTGAAAACACGGAAAGCGATAGCTGGTTCTGTCGTAGTGCCTGATTTTGAAATCATGTTGATAGAAACGTCTTTTCCCTCGCAAATTTCGAGAAGTTCTGCCAACGCTGTCGAGCTAATGGAATTACCTGTATAATAAATATCGGGAGTATCCTTTTTGAGGGCATTGTAGTTGGGAGATTTCAAGAACTCGATAGCAGCCCTTGCGCCCAAATACGAGCCGCCGATACCAATTACAACAAATACATCTGTGTTTTTCTTGATTTTCTCAGCGGCAGCCTTAATGCGGGCAAACTCTTCCTTATCGTAGTTGGTAGGAAGATTAAGCCAGCCAATGAAGTCGCTGCCTGCACCCGTACCGTTGCGAAGAGCGTCATGAGCAGCTTTTACCTGAGCGGCAACGCAGCTGAGTTCGTCATCTTTCATAAAGCCATTTAAATATTTACTGTTTAAACTTGTGGACATATTGATAGTTCCTCCTTGATGTACAACTATGAATATATTGTACAATATTTCAAAGGGATTTTCAAGTCATTTTCAACTTTTTTGATGAAATGTTAAAAAATTTTCTATATTTATGTTAAATCGCAGGAAAAATCTACATTAAATTTATTATAATAGATATTTGTGGGAAATTTCAATATATTTTATATTTTCAATTAACTGGTTATAAATGAATTAAATAATACCAAAAAAACATCTTTAAAATTAATGGCGGCAATTTCTTCGGCAGCGGTTATGGGGAACTCTCCCAAGACAATACCGTTTGATTTATAAATAAGTTTCCCTACTGTTTGACCTTGTTTAATAGGAGCTTCAATATTTTCAGATATTTGAGTTTCGGAAGCAATATTTGTTTCTTCTCCTTTTTTCATTAAGAATTTGCCGTTAATATCGCATTTAACGGCAGTTTCCGTTTTCATGCCTTTTGTAACCGCGGCAGAGGAAAGAGGTTCTTCGGGGAGCGGGGGAGTTACAGATGAATAATTTGCGAATCCGTAGTCCAAAAGAGCAGCCGCCTCGTCAAATCGTTCTGATGTTGTGGCAGCGCCTAAAATTACGGAAATCAGGTTCAAGCCGTCACGCTGCGCAGTTGCGGAAATACAAGCTCCGGCTTTGCTTGTCGTTCCTGTTTTCAGTCCCGTAATGCCGTTGTATGATTTAAGCAGTTTATTTGTGTTTACGAGCTGAGTTGCGCCGTCACGAATATAGTCAAGCCAAATTGACGTATAGTTATATATATCGTCATGTTTCATCAGTTCTCTTGACATGACAGCGACATCGTAGGCGCTTGTGACATGACCGTCCTCGTCAAGTCCGTTGCAGTTTTTAAAAGTAGTGTCATTCATGCCAAGAGATTTTGCTTTTTTGTTCATTTCCTGAACGAAAGCGGCTTCGCTTCCGCTTACGCATTCAGCCATAGCGACAGCGGCGTCATTTGCAGATACTACCACAATAGCCTTGATTAAGTCGTTAACGCTCATTTGTTCGCCCTCTACAAGCCAAATGTCGGAACCGTCCATTGCCGCTGCATAAGGAGAGGTTGTGACAATGGTGTCATAGCCGAATTTGCCTGATTCTATGGATTCAAAAATTAAACAAAGCGTCATGACTTTTGTTATAGAGGCACAAGGACGTTTTTCGTGACAGTTTTTTTCATAGAGAATTTTTCCTGTTTCATAGTCCATGAGCAAAGCAGCCGGAGCAGTGACATCGGGCTGAGAATCTGCCTTTGCCGTAATGATTGGACAAATGTTGAGCATAAGTAAAAGTATTAAGAGCAAAGAGATAAGCTTTTTCATTAATAATAACCTCCGTTTTTTTATTATTAATATATATGCGGCAACAGTCTGTTTTAATTATTTTTGCAAACAAAAAAGGAAGAATCCATTTGACGGTTCTTCCCTTTGTTTTAAATATTATCAGTCATTGTCAATATATTCAAATCTTTTAATTTTATTGCCGTCAATTTCGATATCGCCCAAAAAGACTTTTTCAGGACATACCAATATTGTGCCGTTATCAAAAAGTTCTTTGTAAATTACAACCTTTTCTTCCGAATCATAATCCTTTGCGGCGGCTAAGACAGCGTAATCTCTGCCGGTATAACAACGGTATTTGCCGTATTTGAGCTGTCTTTTTATTGTCTGTTGAGGTTGAGAAAAAACGTTTTCCCGATCGGCGGCTGAGATGATTTCGGATTCGTCTGAAGAAACGGCGATTGGCTTGGGGACAGTATTTTCAATGTCGCTTATGAATTTACTGTAATTGAAATCGCCGTTATGAAGAATCATAACTCTTGCGCCGTTGGCTGGAATCATGACATTAGCGTGATTGTTTTCAACTCTGTATTCGCTGCCGTCAACAAGAACATCTGTAAGAACGCAGCCGCCTCTGATATTAAAGTCGAGCCAATACTCGCTGTCATTCAAATTCAAAGCTATAACTATTGTCTGATTATCTGTGAAACGCTTGTAAATGAGCTGCTCATTGCGAATTACGACATTTTCGTATTTTCCCGAGCATAAAGCCGGAAAATGCTTTCTTAAAGCCGAGAGCTTTCCGATATGCGGAATCAAATCTGTGTTTTTTAGTCCGGGAGCGTTTAAGTTAAGACACGGACGAAGCATGCTGTCGCTTTCACGTGTTCTCGTACCCTCGATTGCCCACTCGCTTCCGTAATAAATAGACGGAACTCCGGGCATTGTGAAGAGAACCGTATGAACATTTTTTAAGTGATTTCGATTGCGAAGTGTAGAGGCGATACGGTTTACATCGTGATTGTCAAGAAAATTGTATAAACACAAATTTTGATAAATTCCACCGTTTGCGAACTGTCTTTGTAAAGAATGCGCAATCTCAAAGTAATTTCTGTCGTTGTGAGAAGAATAAATTCCCTTATAGCACTCGTAATTTGTTACGGAATCCATCATTTCGGGATTAGCCCAGCGGTTATAGTCGCCGTGGATAATTTCGCCCATAAGCCAAAAATTGGGATTTTTGCTCTTGCAGAAACGGCGAAGAGTTTTGAAGAAATTCGGCTCGATACAGTCGGCAGCGTCAAGACGGATACCGTCAATTTTAAATTCGTTAATCCACATTTCAACCGCGCCGATTAAGTGGTCGACTACCGCTTGATTGTACAGATTTAATTTTACTAAATCGTAATGTCCGCTCCAGCCCTCATACCAGAAGGGGTCGTTGTAGGGCGAATGTCCGCCAAAGTTTAAGTTCTGAAACCAGCCGCAATATTGAGAGTTTTGCCCGTAATTCTGAACGTCGCGGAATGCCCAGAAATCTCTGCCTACGTGGTTGAATACGCCGTCTAAAACAATTCTGATACCGTTTGCATGAAGCTCCTCGCAAATTTTCTTGAAGCTTGCATTGTCACCAAGACGGCAGTCTATATTATAATAATCGCTTGTATCATAGCCGTGCTTTTTAGACTGGAACACGGGTCCGAAGTACACTGCGTTTATACCCATTTCTTTCAAATGGGGAATCCAGTCTATTACCTTGTTCAAGCGATATTCAATTTTTCCGTCATTATATTCGGGACAACCGCAGAAGCCCAGAGGGTAAATGTGATAAAATACGGATTCGTTAATCCATTGGGTCATTAAAAATCAGCCTTTCGAGTAAAAAATATAAATGCAAATATTGACGAATTAAGTCAATGCTTAAAACATCAGCTTATACATTTTACAACAAAGACAAGAAAAATGCAACCTCTTTTGTAGAGTTTTACGGTATCGACAAAATTTTACGGTGACATTTGTGTAAAATCTCCATGCAAAAGAGGTTAAAATATATTTTTTTATTTTTTGTATCAAATTCAACAACAGTGTGTATTTAGTTATTACACATCAGGATTTTTTTTATTAAAGTCTGTTACATATTTTGAGGCAAAATATCGGGTAAAATTAAATTCATACGCGTTCATGTTAAAAATATTATTATGTCCGCCTATATTGTTATGTGAACGAAAATAAAATTTTACGGGGTAAAATACAAACGACTCATCTGTATCTGTGGGATTTTCGGGAGCAATATTCGGGTTACATCTTGCAAAGGCTTTGACAGCCGAAGCGTCAAGCTGTTCCATTGCGTCTAAGCCCATCCAACCAATTTCACCTTGTTCAAATTTATCAATGTTATACTGTGCGATATATCTATCTATAGGAAGTAAAGCCATACATATAATTATTGCGACAGCTAAAATATAAGCGATTTTTGTAAAAGATAGCGAAAATTTAATTTGCTTTATTATTAAAACAATAAACATAACAAATAAATATATCATAAATATTGACGTATAAATCCGCAG
>CACWIU010000027.1:28713-35467 GCA_902761025.1 uncultured Ruminococcus sp.
ATCCGCAGCGGTGTCATTCCATAAAAATGAATATACATTTCCATTTTAACCATTGCCGTAATTATTAAACACAAAGTAAGCAAAGCAAATGAAATAATAAATGCTTTTACAGATATTGGCAGTTTTTTGTTTTGCAGTTTTACAAAAAACATAATGGCAGAACATACTGACAAATTAATCAACACAACAAAACACAGTTCAAAAAAACCGCTTCTTGCATAATCCGAATAATTAAAGCTTTGTTCGGTATTGCCGTAATTGTTAAACAGATAAGATATCTGTAAACATACAAAAGCCGCATAAATCAAAATAAGCGGCGTCAAAAATGCGTTGCACATTGAAGACGGTAAAATGCGGCAGGTGTTTTTTTGCTTCTTCGGCAGATTTGACTGATATTTCATTTTGTAAACGCGTGAAAACGCCGCGGCAAAAATATACATTGATACTGGCAGCGACATAATAAGTATCATGCTGTTTTCAGTCAAATTAACAAACAGCACTTCATAAACAATGTCAAAAAAATTATCAAAAAATTTTCCGAAGTTTTTGTCTGACGATGTAAGCAGTGGGAGAACCATTAAGCACACCGGAAGACTTGCCGCAAGACCTATTAAAACAGGCATAATTTTGTGATTGTTTGTGATTCCCTTTTTTTCGTGAGATTTAAGCGGTTTGTAAAAAAGAGCGTCAAAAAGACTTCCGAAATGATAGAACGGTGAAATACAAACGGCTTTAAACAGATTGAAAATAATGAAATTTCTGTTTGTACGATAACTTGTATAAACAAAATATGAATTACTGAGAAAAATTATTAAATAATTTATCACTTTCACATAGTCGTTATCGGTAATAACAAACAGACTTGAAAGAACAACGGTAATTATAAATATAAATTTATTTTCTTTTGAGCAATTCAAAGAATTCTTTTTTGCAAAAAAATAATTAAATAGCGTAACGGCAAGGCAGACAATAGTTGTCATAAATCCAAAGCCCTCTGTGGAGTTAATAAGCGTTTTAACTGCGGCAAATCCAATTATCAATGCAGTTATTGAAAATTTTCTGTCCATTTGTGTAAATTCCGCTTTGGGTTTGGGTGGAATTGGCTGCCATGAATTTTCTTGAAGCGAAACATTATCCTGCTGCATACTAATTCAATCCTCCTTGTATTCCAAAATATCGCCGGGCTGGCATTGCAGTACTTCGCAAATTTTTTCGAGTGTGGAAAATCGAATTGCCTTTGCCTTATTGGTTTTTAATATAGATAAATTTGCGGGAGTAATGCCGATTTTTTCGGCAAGTTCTCCCGAAGATATTTTTCTTTTTGCCATCATTACATCAAGATTGACAATAATAGGCATGGTACAACTCTCCTTTTCAGTCAAGTCAAACTGTAAGGTCATTTTCCTCACGGATAATCACAGCTTGTTCAAAAACATTTTTCAGTACCCTCAGCAAAAGACCTACAAAACCAAAGGCAGCAACTACTACAAAAGCTAATAATCTCCAATAAATCATGACTGCTGCCAATGCCGCTATGATAAAGCAACAGTAAGAAATAACCCTAAGAATATTAACATTTTCTTTTTCAAACATCCTTTTATTTTTTATGTTTGACAATAGTTTGTTAAGTAAAAAGAGAATTATTGCAGCGGGAATCATGGCTAAATAGACGATTACAACAAATTGAATAAAAATAGAGTCTTTGTTTGAATACATATCATACCACCGAGCAATTTGAGGGACTAAAAACAGACACGCTCCCCATATGGCAATACAAATTCTGTCAATGACAAGCGTAATGAACAGTGATTTTTCGTAATGACGCACAAACTCATCTCCCTTAATTTTTTTATATGATAGCATAAAGTTTGATGTTTGTCAATATAAAATTATCGTTTTTCGATAATTTATTTATGTTAATCAATTTATAAGAGTATAAAAAAAGCATTCCCGACGAGGGAATGCTGAAAAAACAACTCGGGGGCTGAATCTGTTTTAAGGGCGTCCGCCCTTAAAACCCTCGCTTTTCAAAGAAAAGCGAGCAAGGCAGGCGAAGCCTGCCGGATTCAGCCCTACGGTTTATTTAAAACTGAGAATAATAGGGATACACAGGACTTTTTTTGTATTCGGCCACGCTGTTAAAGAGGAGTTGAGAGCTTGCCATAGAAGTACAGTCGGTATCCGTAACAACGAAATGATCCAAAAGCGACATTCTAAGAGTATTTAACGCTTGTTTTAAATATATGGTTGAAATTATATCGGCGTTAGAGGGCATAGGAGAGCCGCTGGGGTGATTGTGAGCCAAAACGACATAAGCGGCTTTATACTGAACGGCAAGTTCGCAAATGCGTGTAATATTCAAATCGGTTTTATTGAAAGTGCCTGTATTCAACATGCCGTTGTACACCGGACGCAGTTTTGGGTTATACAAAATAAGAAAAGTCATTTCTTTAGACTTGCCCAAAAACTGATTAGAAACAGACGAAATAAAATTTTCGGAATCAAATGCAAACGTTGCATTTTGATTGTCGTGTTTTTTGCAGTAAAGCAGTAAGTCGGGAAGCATTTTTAATAAAAATACAGCGTTATCGGTAAGCCCATATTCTTTAAGCAAATCATAGGGAGCTTCGAGGACACCGGAAATTGTACCTAATTTGTCTATAAGATTATGAGCGATCAAGTTGGTGTTTTTTCTCGGAACGGCATAGAATAAAAGTATTTCGAGAATTTCATGAGGCTGAAAAGATTCTATACCATATTCAAGATATTTATCTCTCATTTTTTGACGATGTCCGTCATGAGGATTTTGAGAATTTTGATTGGCAGACACAGCGAGAAGCCCCCTAAAAAATCAGATTTTTTGATTAAACCTGATTATACAACATTTAACAGTATAAATCAATACAAGAATTTTAAATGTATTTTATTGTGACTATAATTTGCAATTATATCATAAATGACAGAATGTCAAAAAATGTTACTTTTAGTAAAAATCAAAATCTCATGGTTAAGCTAATTCTATTTTTAGCAGTATCTATTGAAAGAATTTTGACATTAATTATATCGCCAACTTTTAAGACTTCGCTGGGGTGACGAATATACTTGTCGCAGATTTGAGATATATGGACTAATCCGTCCTGATGAACGCCGATATCAACAAAGACGCCGAAATCAATTACGTTTCTGACAGTACCTTTGAGTTCCATGCCCTCTTTTAAGTCTTTGATATCAAGAATATCTGTTCTGAGCATAGGAGCAGGCAGTTCATCTCTGGGGTCACGTCCCGGCTTTGAGAGTTCCTTTGTGATGTCGAGAATAGTTGGGATACCTATTCCGAGCGTTTCGGAAATTTCACGAATACTGTGACGGCTAAGACGAGCGGCAATATTAGAAAAATTGCCGCTGCTGATTTCTTCCTTTGTATAGCCCAAAATATTAAGCAGCTGCATAGTAGCGGCATAACTTTCGGGGTGAATGCCCGTATTGTCAAGGGGGTTAGAACTTTCGGGAACTCTGAGGAATCCGGCGCATTGTTCAAAAGCTTTGGGTCCCAGCTTCGGAACTTTTTTCAATTCTGCGCGAGAGGTAAAAGCACCGTTTTCTTCACGGTAAGCAACGATATTTTTGCAGACTGCGGCAGTAAGACCCGAAACTCTCGAAAGAAGAGCCGGAGAGGCTGTGTTCAAGTCAACGCCGACAGAGTTAACGCAGTCTTCGACAACGCCGTCAAGGGATTCGCCTAATTTTTTTTGCGGCATATCATGCTGATACTGTCCGACTCCAATGGCCTTAGGTTCGATTTTAACCAATTCTGCAAGAGGGTCTTGCAGGCGGCGAGCGATTGATACGGCGCTTCTGAGCGTCAAATCAAGTTCGGGCAATTCCTGAGCGGCAAGTTTAGAGGCAGAATAAACAGACGCACCTGCCTCGCTTACAACCATATAGCTAACTTTGCGGTTTGCCTGTTTTATGGTGTCGGCGGCGAACATTTCGGTTTCTTTGCTTGCAGTGCCGTTGCCGATAGAAATAATATCAACATTATGTTTTTCTATAAGCTCAAGCAGTTTTTGTCGTGAGCGTTCAATCTGTTCTTTGCTGTGAGTGGGATAAATTACTGCGGTATCAAGGACTTTTCCGGTAGGGTCTACAACAGCGACTTTGCAGCCGGTGCGGTATCCGGGGTCAAGACCTAATGCAACCTTGCCTTTTACAGGGGGCTGCATAAGCAGTTGTTTTAAGTTTGTGGCAAAGACTTTTATAGCGTTTTCGGCAGCTTTTTCAGTCAAGTCGTTTCGGACTTCTCTTTCGATTGAGGGATAAATCAACCTTTGATAAGCATCGTCACAAGCAATTTTTACGATATCTGAAGATTGATTTTTTCCTTTTACGGCAGAACCGTAAATTGACTGAAGTGCTTGGTCATCGTTATTTGCAACGGTAACTTTCAGAATGCCTTCTTTCTCGCCTCTGTTTATTGCCAAAATACGATGACTTGGAATTTTATTTACTGATTCGTTGAAACTGTAATATTGATTGTAAACGCTTTCATTTTGTTCATCGACAGCCTTAACTTCTACAACACCCTCCGAGTTGGTTATTTTGCGGACGCTTTTGCGAATTTCCGCATCATCGGAAATTTGTTCGGCAATAATGTCCATTGCGCCTGCAAGGGCGAGAGGCACATCGTCAACGCCTTTTTCGGGGTCAATAAATTTTTCGCTTTCCAGCAACGGAAGAAAATCTTCTTTTTGTTCCAAAATTGCGAGGGCAAGCGGTTCAAGTCCTTTTTCTTTTGCGACGGAAGCCCGAGTTTTTCTTTTCGGGCGGAAAGGTCTGTAAATATCTTCCAGTTCGCTTAAAATTACCGCTTTATCAAGAGCGGCTGAAACATCGTCCGTAAGTTTTTCCTGAGCGGAAATAAGCTCGCGGATTTCTTCGCGGCGTTTGTCTAAGTTTCTGTAATAGTCAAGTTTTTCGGAAAATTCACGAATCAACTGGTCGTCCATTGAACCGTGCATTTCTTTTCGATATCGGGCAATAAAGGGAATAGTGTTTCCCTCGTCAAGAAGATTGATTACATTCTGGGCGTATAGCTCCGAGATTTTCAATTCTTCGGAAAGAACTTTTGCGTAATCCATAAATAACCTCCAAAAAAATAATAAACAAGTAAGATTTTACCTGATTAATTATATCATAAATTCTCAATTTTGTACAGAAAATTTTCGGTACTTGAGAAAATAAATATAATGTGATATAATCAAAAACAAGTAATAAAAAAGGAGTGTTTTATCAAAGTGAGCGAAGAATATATTCCAAGTTTTTATAAAGAATTTTGCTGTGTCGCCGGAAAATGTCCCGATACGTGCTGTAAAGATTGGGACATCGTTGTGGACGAATCAGCCTATAAATTCTATGAAAGCTTGAACGGCGAATATGGAGAAAACATTCGTCAAAGCATGATTACAGACGAGGACGGAGATATAATTTTTCGTTTGAGGGAAGACGGATTTTGTCCGCATTTGACTGCTGAAAAGCTGTGCGGAATACAGGTTCGTTTCGGAGAAAGTGCCGTTTGCGAAACTTGCCGCAAGTTTCCACGTATAAGTCAAGATTATACCGAGTTTACTGAGTATTTGCTTTCAATGGCTTGTCCGTCGGCGGCCAAATTGATGTTAGAGGAGAGCAAATTTGACTTTTTATCAAATTTTACAGTCAAAAGGGAAGATAACGGATATTCTAAGGAGTTTATGAATTTTTTGCTGATAGCAAGAGATATTACAGCCGAAATTTTCAAAAACAAGTCGGAGCCTTTTGCAAATCGGCTAAAAAAAGGACTGGCATATACAGAATATGTTCAACAACTGATTGATGATGAAAAATTTGACATAAAACAGCTTTATGAATATAAGTGTAATTATTCGCCGATTGAGGGAGCAGACAGAAAATTTGTTTTTGAACTGCACGGAAATCTTGACATTATGGACAGCACTTACCGTGAAGAATTAAGAGCTTGCGGCGAATACGCATTGCAGGCAAATGAAGCGACTGAAAGAGAATTTGAAAACTTAGCGTTATATTATATATATCGTTATTATTTGACAGCAATAGCGAGTTGTGATATTATTACATCAATTAAGAGAATTTATTGTGCATATGTGATATGTTCGGCATTAATTTCTAAAAATAAAGCGGAAAATGATACGGAACAAAGGATTTTAATAATACAAAAATATTCAAAAGAGGTTGAACATTCATTTGAGAACACGGATATTTTAACTGATGAATTTGTATTTAACGATAAATTTTCATCTGAATATCTGATATCAACATTGTGATAAAAGTAAATTTGACATAATGATATAGTTGTATTTTTTGCTAATTTATGCTACAATATGAATCATAAAACTTTAGGGAGATTTTGAGGTGTATTATGAACTTTCACACATTCAGAAACAAAAGCAATAAAGTTGTAATGCTTATTCATGGAATGCTGACCCCATGGCAAATATGGGAAGATGCAGCGGAATATTTTTCTAAAGAATATTATGTTGTCATTCCCGAATTGGACGGACATACAGAACAAAATTCGAGCGAATTTGTTTCTGTTGAAAAAGAAGCCGAGAAGCTTGCGGAATACATACGAAAGAATTTTGACGGTAAAATTTACGCATTGTGCGGTCTTTCCATGGGCGGACGTATTGCGGCGTATCTTGCCGGAACGAGCGATATTTTCTTTGATTATTTGGTGATTGAC
>CACWIU010000028.1:0-3664 GCA_902761025.1 uncultured Ruminococcus sp.
TTTTTGAGCGAATGAGATGCCGCCAATATTGAAGTTCATACTTGAGATGACGTCTTTTTTTATAGGGGATAACTTTGAGGGTTTTTCCTTTGTTGCGAAGAATGTAATCTCCGGTACAGTAATAGCCTGCGTTTTTGCCCAAAGCCGGCAGATGCGCGAATTTACCCATTGCGACATAAATTCTTGTAATATAGGTGTCTTTATATTTCATAAAGAACTCAATGTCGTCTTCACGGCCTTTTTTTACGGGAATTTGTATTTTAAAGCCTTTGCCCTCGAAAGCTTTAAGTCCCATAATATTAGTATCATACTTTTGCGTGAAATAAAATTCGGGATTATAAACTTTACCGTTTACGAGAGCAAAAAAAGTGTAGTCCTCACGGTTAAGGAACAGATTATCTTTGCCCTCTATGTATAATACGTCGTCAACAATATCCATAAATGTAAAAATGAGCAAAGAGCGAACGTCAAGCAAATTCATGACATTGATATTGTTAAAAAGGAGTTTGCCGTGGTCATATTCAAGCTCTTTGGTTACGTCTCGCTTGTATTTTATGTTAAGAGCATAAACTTTTGAACCTACGCCCATATTTTTCTGAGTGAGAACAATTCTGTCGTCAATGTAGGAAAGTATATGATTAATCAAATTTTTATATTCGGTAAGCTTTTCCTGCGTGAGCATGCCTGTAATTTCTTTGCCTAACCGCCAGCGTAAATCATACATAACAGTGTATTGAATAAATTCAAGCACTCTGCCGTATTTTTTGATTGACTGCTGAATAAGGTCTTCGTGAAAATATTTAGGCGAATCAAAATAATAACTGTCTGATTTCAATTCGTTTTGCAGGGCGGAAGTTTCGTCACTTCTGCGTCTGTAAAGATGAACAGCCTCGCGAATAACGCCGAGTTTGCACTTTTTGAGAATAATAGAGTTGATAAACTGAGCGTCCTCACCGTATTTCAGGTTAGTAGAAAAGCGGATATTTCCGATAGCGGAAGCCTTAACAAATGCCCCCGTAACGTCCATTTGAATCATTTCATAATTTGCAAGCAAGTCAATAACTCTTGTGGCACTGAACTTGTAGTCAAGGTAATGAAAGCCCGTGCGAGCGTCAAAGAATTTTTTTCTTGCTCCCACTACGTCAATTAATTTTTGATTTTCTTCAAAAAATTCATAAACAAGCTCAAAGGCATCTCTTTTCCAGCAGTCGTCTGAATCGAGAAAATTTACATACTTGCCTTCTATGTAGTTAATGCCGTTGTTTCGGGCAGAGCTTACGCCGCCGTTTTCCTGAAGAACGTAAACGATGTTATCGGGATATTTTTCCTGATATTTTTTACAAATTTGTTCGCTGTTGTCGGGACTTCCGTCATTGACAAATATTATCTGTATATTCTCTTTAAATCCGATAGATTGAGCAATTACGGAGTCAACAGTTTCTTTCAGGTAATTTTCAACATTGTAAACGGGAATGACTACCGAGAATTTAAATTTATAGTCTTTCTTTTTTGACATATTATATATACCCCTTTAGTTATTTTTCGAAGCTTGACTTGTCGGGAAGAAGTTTTGAAAAAGCGTTTATAACTTGTTGTTTTTGCTTTTCAAAATTGGAAGTATTTACAGTATCATTTATGCAAATTTGCTGATATTTGCCTGTTTCAATGGCTTTTAGCATATCGTTAAAAATGGCATCTCTTATATGGAAACAGTATCCTTTTGATGTGCCTTTAGGTTCGGCTGTACCCTCGGCAAGCTGCCAAAACTTAATCAGCCATTGATTGCAGTTAAGCTTTGTGCGGAACTTATCTCGGCAAGTTTGGTCTAAAAGTTCTCCTTCTTCCGACCAAATTGTTTCAAACGTACTTTTTAAGAAGTTAGAGGGAAGATGATTGTAATAAATTCCCGGAAACCACGGCCACATACTGAGAACGGCAGTTTTTATCAGACGTTTTAAGCCGTTGCGTGGAGAGTACCATTTAGAGAAATGTTCTTTCATAACTTTTTTTCGGTTAAATCGAGAATTTATTATTTCCATATCGTTGCCGTTGAAGAAGCCGGCACTTTTCTTTGCGAAATAAATGCAGTCAAGAGCGTAAGTGTCTTTCGGGTGTCCGTTATGGAAGAAATCTTCGGGCTTTACGGGAGCAGTTAAAAACATATCGTCATTAAAATAGACGAACTGTTCGGCAAGACCTTTAATGCGGTGCAAGTTTAATTCAATGGTATTTGCGTTAAACGTGGGCAAATACTGCGAGGGAATATAATCACGGTGATTAACAATGTTAAGTTTAGGATTATTTGTGTTCAGCCAGTCGGGAATATGCCCCCATGTGACGAAGTGTATTTTATGAACCCATGGAGCAAATTTTTCTACTCCTCTGAACCAAAATTGTAAATTATCCCAGCTGCGGTAACGAACGTCCGCACTGTCGCCTTGCAGATTTGATGTGTCATACTCATCTTTTTCTTTTCTCCAAGCGGGGTCGTTGCCGTCTACCCATATCATGACAAAATCAATTTTATCCAAGTTTTCCACCACCGTTAATAATTTTACATTATGAAATGGAAGTATTTTTAAATAATAAATAATCTTGACGTTTTAAAACAAAGTCGATTACTTTTTTCATAACGCTGTCCCAACGGATTAATTTTTTTATACCCTCGATTGCGAAAGAAAGGATTAAAGAAAATCCCAGCATAAATAAGTACGTGAAAACAGCGTAATGAAAAGAGTATGTAAATTTAGGAAACCAAACGGCACGTATAAACGTGTGCATAAAAAACATATTTGAAGAATGTTTGCCCAAAAAGTCCAATACTGTATTTAAAACAGGAATATCGGTTATAAACTCATATAAATAATAGACCATAAATACAGGTAAAATGCTGCTTATATAATAGAAAAACTTTTGTTTAACCCAGCCGTTTTGTCTTAAATAGACCATTGATATAAGAAGTACGGTAAATAAAATGAATTTTATAATTTTATCGGCAGTTTTATTTTTTACGAATTTTCCCAACTTATATTTCACGAGTAAGTCACAGTCGGCAAAAATAATTCCCATAGGGATAGTGAGAAGCCAGCGTGTCATGTTGGTTAAGTTTTCGGACGAATTGAAACGAAAATCCAAAAGCACAGGAATGACAGCGTAGGGAATAATAACTCCCAAGCCGTAGCGTTTGTACCATGAAACAGTAATAGGAGTCAGAAAAATTATCACAAGGGCAAAACTCATATACCACCAAGTGCCTATTAACATAGGAGTATGAAGAAGACCTGCAAGACCTATCATGTCAGTAAAAATATTTATGATTTTTTTAATGCCTTCGCCGTAAGGATTGTAACCTACAAATATGGCAGTCGCAGCGGAGCAAAGTACGAACGGAAGAAAGAATGCTCCGAGCAGCGAAACAGTTCTTTTAGTTATAAATACGGTGCAGTCTTTAGCCGTCATGTCGAGAGAGGGGAATTTATGCTTAACAGTTTTTGTTAATCCGTAGGCGGAAAGAAACGCAAACATTCCCACGCAAATATTCATTGTTTCAAATATAAAAAACGCAGCTTTTTGAGAAAGCGGATAAAAGCTTACGTCACAGCCGTTAAGTCTTTCCAACGAAGAAAAACTGTGATAAGCGAGCAGAAAAAGAATAGCAACGCCT
>CACWIU010000028.1:3671-19679 GCA_902761025.1 uncultured Ruminococcus sp.
GCCTTTAATTACAGAAGTGTCTTTTTTTGAAAACTGCATTTTGACGATACCCCCAGAGTGTTTATAAACAGCCGCGTACGTTCATATTTTAACATATTTTTGCAATGTGTACAATTAGCAAAAAACACAATAAATAGTAGAATTAAGCGTTAAATATCATTTTAATATGATAATGTTTTTTACGATTTTACGGTTATACGAGTTTTATAAAGTGAACAAAGCTTGTTTATGGGCATGTGAAAAAGCCAAGCAATTATAACGGATACTATTATCACCAGAGCGGCAAAAAGCAGTTCGTTTTGGTGACAAATCGTTATTTTTGACAAAATATCCATTATTAAACCATGAACGAGATAAAGTTCTAATGAAAATTTGCCTATGTTTTTCATTAGTATATTTTCTGTAAAGTTGACTTTCATGCAGATTATCGGAATTATCCCGGAAAGTGCAAAAGCGAAAAAGAGAGTTATTATATAATTTGGAGTACTTCCTCTTTTTGTGGTGTATTTCAGGATATACAAAAATGTTATAAAAAAGAGGTTCCCGAACAAAATTAACAAGTAATGTTTTTTAAAGAATTTTAGAATTTTATTTTCGAACATTGCGAGAAAAATTCCTGTTAAAAAGCAATGAGGAGTGTTATACCACCACATACCATAATGCAGATTTCTGCATATAAAAATGTAGACAACAACTGCAATAATATTTGAAATTAAAAATAATATTTTATGATTTTTTAAAAACAGCAAGTTAGCATTAATAAAAAACTGAATATAAAGATATAGTATTGCGATTATATACCATGAATTGGTTACTATTGGATTACCGTTGTAAAGAGAACTAAAAGCATTAATTATAGAAAGTCCGTTTGTAAAATGCCCATAGATAAAATAAACGACAAAAAATATTGAGTATGGTATTAAGATTAAACCTATTCTTTTTGATAAAAAAATTTTTAAATATTTTTCACGTTTATTATTTAATTGGGTCATAAGACCATAACCGGAAATAGTAAAAAAACCGGCAGTTCCGAAAACGCCGAAATGATACAGGCAGTTAAAAATAATACCGCTGTTTGTTTGATTAGATATATGATGAAGTACGACAAGGACAGCAAAAACTCCTTTTAATACATTGCATTGCTCAAAAGAAAAATATTTGCTGTTAAAGTGTTTCGGCTTTTTTTCAAATTTTGTCCCTGAAAATACAGATAAAATATAAAGTATTAAGAAAATATCCATATATATAGTCCTTGTTTTTTATTTTTACTTAATTTGATTTGATTGTAGCATTCATTTGATTTTGTGTCAAGACAGCAAAGCGGTAACAATAGAATTATAAATTTTTTTATCAAGGAAATTTTTAGAATAATCCCTTTACAAAATTAAATTTTTATTATATAATAACAATAAAGATTGTAGTTCTTGCTTTTTTTTATTGTCAATGTCAATTTGAAAAATTAAGACTATCGGTCTTAAATATACAATGAACTTAGAAACAATCAAATTTTTATTAAACAGGAGGAATATTAATTATGGCTAAGTATGTATGTTCAGTGTGCGGTTACGTATATGAGGGAGATGCAGCTCCGGAGTTTTGCCCGCTTTGTAAAGCACCAGCGTCAAAGTTTAATCTCGTAGAAGCAGAAGCAGCTTATGCAACCGTTCATATTATCGGAGAGGGCGGCAAAGATAAGGTTGAGCCTGACGTTTATCAAGACCTCGTAAACAATTTTAACGGCGAATGCAGCGAAGTAGGCATGTACCTTGCAATGGCAAGAGCGGCAGACAGAGAGGGTTATCCCGAAATTGCCGCAGCGTTCACAAAGTATGCGTTTGAGGAAGCAGAACACGCTGCGAAATTTGCCGAGCTTTTGGGCGAAGTAGTATCTCCTTCCACAAAGAAAAATTTGGAAATGAGAGTTGATGCCGAGGCAGGCGCTTGCGCCGGTAAGTTCGAGCTGGCTAAGAGAGCAAAGGCTCTTAATTATGACGCTGTTCATGATACGGTGCATGAAATGGCAAAAGATGAGGCAAGACACGGCGCCGGATTTGCAGGTTTGCTTAAAAGATATTTTGGCGATTAATATTTTTGCGTATTGTTGCAACCGATAAAGGGTACAGCGTGTCTGTACCCTTTTTAATATATACGAAATTATGTAATTAGCCGCAAGTTCAAGTTTAGCGATTGTTTGGCAAATTTATATTGATTTTTTGTATGTATTTTGTTATAATACTGTTGTATAAATCGTATCAAGGAGCATTTAACGATGAATAGAAAAATAAAAATAACAGCCGACAGTACCTGCGATTTAAGTGAAGAATTGATTAAACTGTTTGACGTTGAATTAATTCCCTTACATATTGTTTACGGCGAAGAAAGCTTTGACGACGGCGTTAATATTTTCCCGTCCGATATTATCGAGCGTTATCGGAAAGCGAGGCAGCTTCCGAAGACGGCAGCCGTAAGTATGTGGGAATATGCCGAACATTTCAAAAAATACACGGAGCAGGGATATGACGTAATTCATATAGGACTTGGTTCTTCTATCTCGTCTTCTTATCAAAATTCATTTAACGCAGCGAAAGATATAGGACATGTTTACCCGGTGGATTCGCAAAGTCTTTCAACAGCGTGCGGACTGCTTGTCGGAAAAGCATATGATATGATTTGTGAAACGGATATGTCCGCAAATGAAATAGCCGAAGAATTAAAAAGAATTGTTCCGAAAATAAGCTGTAGTTTTGTAATTGACAGCTTAGAATTTTTGCGCGCAGGAGGCCGCTGTTCAACGCTTGCGATGCTCGGGGCTAACCTGCTGAAAATTAAGCCGTGCATAGAAGTCAGCAATTCTGCCGGAGCCTCAATGACAGTTGGCAGAAAATACAGGGGTAAATTTGAAACGGTAGTCGAACAATATACAAGAGAGAAACTTTCTCAGTATTCGGGCTTTGATAATAAGCGTATCGCCTTGGTAAGCTGTCAGGTTTCCGACGAGCTTGTGAAAAGCGTGTACGATATAATAAGCGATTTAGGCACATTTCAGGAAATCTGCATTACAAAAGCAAGCTGTACGATTACAAGCCATTGCGGACCCGGTACGCTTGGAGTAATGTTTATCACAAAATAAGCTGTATTAAGGCATATTCTTAAAATTATCGGCTAAGGAGATTATTTATGCCTATACTAAAAAAGAAGAAAAATTTGACAAGTCACAGCACAAGAAATTTTCGTATAATTATATCAAGTTTCTTAATTCTAATACTTGTGGGAGCATTTTTATTAATGCTTCCTATTTCCTCGCAGTCACGTACTGTCACAAGATTTGACGATGCGTTGTTTACTGCGGTGTCGGCGACTTGCGTAACGGGTCTTGTAGTAAAAGACACAGCCACATACTGGTCGGCTTTTGGCAAGGCGGTTATACTTTTGTTAATTCAAATTGGCGGTATGGGAGTTATAACAATAGGACTTGCGATTATAACACTTTCGGGAAAAAGGATTGGCTTGTCACAAAGGAGTACGATGCAGGAATCTATTTCAGCTCCTCAAATTGGGGGCATAATTAGATTTACTTCATTTATTCTTAAAGCCTCTGCTTGTATAGAGTTGTCGGGAGCAGTTTTGCTCATGCCGTTTTTTTGCAAAGAGCTTGGTTTTTTTAAAGGAATATGGTATTCGTTCTGGCATTCCATATCGGCGTTTTGCAATGCGGGATTTGACTTAATGGGTTTTGTTGAAAAGTTCTCGTCGCTTACGGCATACAAGGACAGCATATATTTAAACGCTGTTGTTATGCTTCTTATTATAATAGGCGGCATTGGTTTTTTGGTGTGGCATGACGTAATAGATTACAAGTTTAACATAAGAAAGTATTCGCTTCAAAGCAAGGTGGCTTTGGCAACATCGGCGGTGTTAATAGTGTTGCCGGCAATTTATATGTTTTTCTTTGAGTATTCTAATCTTCCGTTAAAAAACAGGATACTTTATTCTTTGTTCCAGTCTGTTACAACACGCACAGCCGGATTTAACACAACAGATTTGTCACAGATGAAAGAATCGGGAACTTTGGTAATGATACTTTTGATGTTGGTCGGAGGTTCGCCGGGTTCGACAGCCGGAGGCATGAAGACAACGACTTTTGCCGTTCTGTTTTTGGCTGCTCTTTCGGTTTTTGGCAGAAAAAAAGACGTAGAGTGTTTTAAAAGGCGTATTCCCGAAGATGCGGCTCGCAATGCCGGAGCAGTTTTATTTATGTACATGTTTTTATTTATTGCGTCGGGTATTTTTATCAGTAACGTTGAACATTTGCCTTTGCTTACGTGTTTATTCGAAACAGGCTCGGCAGTAGGAACAGTTGGTCTTACGCTTGGAATAACAAGCACACTTTCGCTGCCGTCAAGAATAGTTCTAATGATGTTAATGTTTTTCGGAAGAGTAGGAGGACTTACTTTGATTTATGCGGCTCTCCCGTCGAACGAGGGACAGGCGTCAAGATTACCTCTTGAAAAAATTACTATAGGTTAGGTGAAATGATATGGATTCCGCTTTAATTATCGGCGTTGGTCAGTTTGGAAGTCACATTGCAAAAAGAATGAGCGAGATGCGGTGCGAAGTCATGGCGGTTGATATTAACGAAGAACGGATAAACGAAATACTTCCGTATGTAACAAACGCTCAGATTGGCGACAGTACCAACAAAGAGTTTATGGCGTCTTTAGGCGTAAGAAATTATGATGTGTGCATAGTAACTATCGGCAGCAGTTTTCAGACATCGCTTGAAACTACGGCACTTATAAAGGAGCTGGGCGCGCCGGTAGTTGTTTCGAGAGCCTCAAATGACGTGCAAATGAAATTCCTGCTCAGAAACGGAGCAGACGATGTTGTTTACCCGGAAAAACAAATGGCGATAAGAATTGCGACAAAATATGCGTCAAAGACTATTCTTGATTTCATTCAGCTTGACAGCAGCGTTTCAATTTTCGAAATGAAAATTCCAAAGGAATGGTATGGTAAAACGGTGGCGCAGCTTGACGTAAGAAAAAAATATAATGTTAATATTATCGCAGTGAAAAGCAGTTCGCATGTTATAGTTCCTTATCCGGACTTAAAAATGGCAGCTGACGATATTGTCTTAGTTATCGGAGAGAGAAAAGACATACAAAAATGCTTTAAAGTTTAATAAAGCATTATATATTCAAATTTAACAAAAATCAGTTTTATATTTTGTTGGAATTTTACACGAAATTTTGTAAAAATAAAAATAAACAAATAAGGAAAATTTTTTAAAAAGATTTTTTAGAATATTTTTTGTTTTTTCTATTTACAAATATTCGAATTAGTGTTAAAATAGACTACAAGTTATTGAGTGTAATGCTGATAACTGAAAGCACATGCTTTGTCATGTAGGCACATTTTATGATAGTAGGAGGTAAATTTATCATGAAAAAGACATTTGCATTGTTGTTAAGTGCTATGGTTCTCGTTTGCGGAACGGTTTCTGCAAGTGCGGCTGTAAGCCCGAACACAAAGCCGGCTGATGCAAACAACAACAAGAACAACAGCAGCAATACTTCAAGCTCACCGAAGACAGGTGCTACTGGCACATATGCTCTTTTGATGGCAGGTGCTGCTCTTGCTTTCGGTGGTGTGGCAGCAGAAGCTAAGAAGAAAATGAGCAAGTAATTGACTGCATTTGATTGACACATTGCTTTTTTGCACAGAGAATGGATTGCCTTGTCTGATTAAGCGTATTTGTTTTTGAAGGCAAGGCAATGAAGGTGATTTTAACATGAAAAAGAACGCAAAACCGGTGTGGACGGTTGTGTTTACGGCTGCCATACTTTTGGTTATCTGTGTCTTGGGGGTTTTGTGTTGGTATCTTTTTAGTATCTATAGCAGTGGTAAAGAAAGTGACGGCTTAAAGGACATAGTAATGGTTAGCAGCAGTGTTGTTGACACAGACAGCTATGACGATAAGCCGTCAAGTTCTGTTGTTTCAAAAAATACAGACTCAAAGGGTTCCTCGGACACCTCTGCCGATACCGACCAAAAGAAGCAAGTAAGCTCCAAGAAAAAGGACACTGATACCGATACCGAAAAAAATAAAGCTCCGAAAAAAGAAATAATTAATAACGGAATTAATTTTACAAAACTTTGGGAAATTAATGAAGACGTGTATGCTTGGATAAAGGTGCCGAATACCCCGATAGATTATCCTGTTCTGCAATATGCGGGAGACGATTCTTTTTATCTTGAACACAGTGTGTTTAAGCAGTATTCTTTTGGCGGAAGCATTTACACCGAAAAGCTGAACAGTAAAGATTTTTCCGACCCTAACACGGTTCTTTACGGACATAATCTTCTAAACGGAACTATGTTTGCAGGACTTCATAATTTCCGAGATCCTAACTTTTTTGCCCAGAATCCGTACATATATATTTATATGCCGGATCGTACGTTAACTTATTTGATATTTTCAGCTTACGAATATGACGACAGACATATTTTGTACTCTTTCGATTTTGATGATGACGAAGTATTTGAGGAATACCTCGAATATGCTAAGAATCCGGAAAATTCAATGACTTATAATACTCGCGAAGTGGACGTTACAACAGACGATACTATTATTACGCTTAGTACGTGTATGGACGATATAGCCACTTCAAGATATCTTGTACAAGGAGTTTTAATCAGTAATGACCCCGCATCAGAATGATATAAAAAGCAGGGATTTATCTTCTTCAAAGGATAGCCGTCCCAAAAAGAGCAAAGCCTTAAAGATATTTACTATTGTGTCGCTTGTAATTATTTCAATCCTGGTAATAATCGCCATTGTACTGACAGTCCTTCTCATCAAAGGAAAAAAAGCCGTTCTTGAAGACAATAAAAACGCCGATGAAAATATTCAGGTTCCGGCAAGCTTCCGTGCGGATACCGACACCGATAATGCTGTTCCTCAGGGACGTTATGTGTATTATGACGGCAAAAAGTATCAATACAACGATAAAGTTACGACTGTGCTATTTGCCGGTATTGATAAAAGAAATTACGAGCATGAAGAGGGAGTTTTCGGCACAGCCGGACAGGCAGACTGCATATTTGTCATGGCGTTAAATACCGAAACGGGCGATTATAAGTTGATGGCAGTATCGAGAGATACGATGTGTGACGTAAATACTTATGACGAAAACGGAAAATATGCCGGTACGGAAAAAATGCAGATTTGTCTTTCGCACGGTTACGGCGACGGCAAAGAAGAAAGCTGCGAAAACTTGAAACGATCTGTTTCAAGAGTGTTCTTCGGCATTCCGGTAAATTCATACGTAGCCGTAGATTTGGACGTTATCTCAATTCTTAACGAGCAAGTCGGCGGAGTTGAAGTTACTGTCAATGAAGATTTGAGCGGACGTGACCCTGCTTTGTACGAAGGGGCAAACATTACGCTTGACGGTACTCAGGCAGAAATATTTGTTCGTTCGAGAAATATTTACGGCGATGAAAACCAGAACAATTTAAGAATGGAGCGTCAAAAAACTTATTTGACAAGCTTTATTCAAAAAACTCTGAAAATGACCAAAGAAAATATGTCTGTTCCGCTTAATATGTACAACAGTATTTCTGATTACATGGTAACGGATGTAGACGCCGCAATGGTTACGTATTACACGGGAGTATTTTTGAAGAGCGGATTTTCTTCGGATAAAAATTTAATTAAAGTTCCCGGTAAAACCGTAATGGGCGAACAATACGCAGAGTACTATACGGATACGGACGAGTTTTTTAAAATTATTCTCGATATGTATTATACCGAAGTGAAATAAAAAAGAGTTGTTTGCTATTTGTTTTAAGGCAAAGCAAAGACTTCGACAATATATTGCTTCCAAAATTCTAAAGACTTACGTTAGTTTAAGAGCCTGTTTAGTATATATGCCATTTCCGGTATTAAACAGGCTTTTGTTTGCGGCAATTTACAAAATGTTAAAAAATCCGTATAAAAATGTACAAATTTTCGCAAAGAACCATATCAGAGTTGGAGATTACATTGAAACTTAGAATTGTTATTTATTGCTATTGACTTTTTTTGAGCAAAAATATATAATAATTTACGGATTATCATAAATTGTGATTTTTTATGTTGTACTCAAATTTTTCTAACAAATACTAAGGAATAGGGTGGATCGAATTAATGAATGAGAAGTATAAGAACACTGACGAAGAGATGATTGATCTTTCAATTATTTTTGGCATACTGTTAAAACATGTAGCCTTGCTTATTGTTATGACTGTTTTGGGTTCTGCGGCGGCATTTACAATTACGAGGTATATGATTGCTCCGAAGTATCAAGCAACAGCAACAGTTATTGTTAATAATAAAGCGAGCGATACTCAATATCTTAACAATGCGGATATTACTTCTGCAAAGGGCTTGGCTGAGCTTTATTCTATTATCATTAAGTCGGATACCGTTCTTGAAAAAATTGTTCAGGATTACGACAACAAATTGACATACGAACAGCTTCGAAACAGTGTTAAAGTAGAAACTCTTGGCGAAACGCAGGTTGTTCAGATTTCAATGGTTAGTACGGATCCCGATTTTGCAAAGGATATTGTAGGAAAATTTGCGGAATACTCAAAGCCTGTAATCAAAGAGAAGGTAGATGCCGGTTCTGTAAAAGATTTGAATGCCGTGGCTCTGTCAAATAACGGTAATCCGATATCGCCAAGTAGAATGAAAAACACAGTCGCAGGCGGATTGTTTGGTTTTGTTCTTGCTGCGGGTTTAGTAATTTTAAAGGAACTTCTTAATACTACGCTGAAAACCGAAGCAGATGTTACCAGAGCTTTGAATGTTCCTTTGCTTGGTGTTATTCCGATGGTAGACAGAAAGGAGTTTCGCAGCTGATGAGCAGTAATTCTAAATCAAAACATAGACACAGCAAACATGGCAAACACGGCAAACACAGCCGTTCGCTTGTAAAAGAAATTTTCAGCTTGATGAGCGACAATGCGCCTACTTATTATGTTGAGGCATATAAAATGCTGGCAACCAATATCGAATTTATTGCAGTTGCGCAGGATTGTAAAAATATTATGGTAACGTCGGCATTGCCTGACGAAGGAAAAACAAACTGCGCGGTAAATTTGGCTCTTTCGCTTGAGGGTTACGGCAAGACGGTTTGTCTTGTTGACTGCGACTTGAGAAAACCGAGTTTGCATCGTCTGAAAAGACATCCCGTTGGTTTGACCCATGTTTTGAAAGGCGAGGTTTCGCTTGAAGAAGCTATATTTCCTTATGAGGAAGAAAGCAAGCTTTGCTTGCTGCTTGGCGGTATGATTCCGCCGAACCCGACCGAATTGCTTGCAAGCAAGAAAATGCAGAGAGTAGTAGATTCTTTAGCTGAAAAGTTTGATTTTGTTATATATGATACGCCGCCTTGTCTTGGTATCAGCGACGTTTCCGTATTGGGAAGATATCTTGACGCAGCTATTATTGTGTGTAAGCATGAATCTACGGACAAGCGTTTGGCAGCAAAGGCAAAGTCTAATTTGGACAATGCCGGCGTAAACGTAATCGGAGCTATACTTTCCGAGTACAAAGCAGAATCGAATATGGAAAGTTCTTATTACTATTCTTATGGAGGATATTATGGCAAGGAAGATGATTGATCTCCATTGTCATATTCTGCCGGGTATTGACGACGGCGCAAAAGATTTGGAATGTTCTTTATCTCTGCTGCGAGAACAGAAACGACAGGGAGTACAGTCGATTATGTTTACTCCTCATTTCAACAGAGAGAAGAAAAGCGTGGAGGAGTTTGTTGCTTTAAGAGATGCGGCATATCGGAAATTGATTGAAAACGAAGAGTTTCAATCAATGAACATCTCGGTAAAGACAGCGGCTGAGATTTATTTTGCGGCAAACTTAGATCAGATGGACTTGAGCAAGCTTAGTTACGGAGATTCGAACTATGTGCTGCTTGAGCTTCCGTTTCATTTCAAACCGCACGGACTTATGTACGTTGTTGATAATGTGCTTAACAGAGGATATATCCCGATTATTGCCCATGTAGAAAGATACGATTATATAGCAAAAGAGCCGGATATATTATATGAGTTGGCAGAAAGAGGCTGTTTGGCACATATTAATGCCGAAACGCTAATAAAGGACAGCTCAAAGTCTTCTATGCCTATGAAATATATAAAATGGGGACTGGTTCATTTTTTGTGTACCGATTGCCATAGTATGGAAAAAAGACCCCCAAAATTAGAAGAAGCTTATTCTATCCTGGAAAAGAAATTAGGGCAGGATTATTGTGACGATATGCTGGAAAATGCAGCGTGTGTGTTTAACGGAGAACCATTAGATTTAACAGATAACATAAGGAAGCCGAAAAAATTTTTAGGCTCATGGATTTGAAAATTAGGGGAATGAGAGCTATGACGGGTTACGAATCTTTGACGGTGAAAAAGGACATATCGGTGGATTTTTCCGGTACTGCTAAAGAGAAAAAGTCTGAGGGAGCAAAAAATCCGCCTTCGGAATATTCGGAAAAGCCGGTGTATGAATTTGTGAAAAGGATTTTTGACTTTGTTGCGTCTTTGGCAGCGTTGATTGTGCTTTCTCCGCTTCTGTTGGCGTTGGCATTGGTGATATATTTTGATGATAAGGGGAATCCAATATTTTCCCAATATCGCTGCGGACGCAACGGAAAGCAGTTCAAAATGTATAAATTTCGCACAATGTGTACGAATGCGGAGGAATTGCTTTGTAAAATTAAAGACCAAAATGAAATGGACGGTCCTGTTTTCAAAATCAAAGATGATCCTCGTATCACGAAAGTAGGAAAAGTTCTTCGTTCGTCAGGTTTGGACGAGCTGCCGCAGCTTGTAAATATATTAATGGGCAATATGTCGGTTGTCGGACCTCGTCCGGCATTGCCGAAAGAAGTTGAGCAGTATTCGGAAGAAGACAAAGTCAGATTGTCCGTCATGCCCGGATTGACCTGTTATTGGCAGATTGCCCCCGACAGAAACTCTGTTTCGTTTGAACAATGGATGAAGTTGGACAGACAATATATTAAAGACAGAAATGTTCTTGTAGATATTGTTATTATATTAAAGACAGTTGTTACCGTAATAAAAAGACAAGGCTGTTAATACATATTTAAATATAATTAAAAAACTGCAAGCTTAAATATTAAGCTTGCAGTTTTTTTTCATGAAGTTAACAAAAATATTTTCCTAATTGTCAACAAACTTTCACCAATTCAACATATTGAAGGCTTGACAAGAGCCTGTTTTTTTTTTATAATTAAATTAGGATAGGCGGGATATTGTACAATAATTGCATGATGATGACAGCGTTTTATGTTGAAATGCTTGGTAGTATTGCGTGTTTGCACGTTTCCGCTTGTTAAGTAAACAAACTTCTTTTACGGCAAAAGTAAGAGAAGTTGGGGCGAAGGGAACACGGAAAGAACGGCGTGTTGGTTTTGTGTTTCCAATATATCAATATTTTTATGATTAAGGAGGAATTTCAATGACATTCAAAAGAACGATGTGTGCGTTGCTGGCGGCAACTATGCTTGTTCCTACTGCTGTAATGGCTGAAACAGTTGCATCAGCGGCAGAAGTTAATGTCGCCGAATCTTCAGCGCAGGTTTCGGCGGAAGCATCAACTACAAGCTATGGTCTTGCAGACAACATTGTAGACGGTAACATTCTGCACTGCTTTGACTGGAAGTATAATGACATTAAGGCAGAACTTCCCAACATTGCAGCGGCAGGATTTACCTCGGTTCAGACTTCTCCGGCGCAGCCAAACGGAACGGGTTCATGGTGGTGGCTTTATCAGCCGACAGGATTTTATGTGGGTACAAACGGACTTGGAACTAAAGAAGAGTTATCTGCGCTTTGTTCCGAGGCAGAATCTTACGGTATTAAGGTTATTGTTGACGTAGTTGCAAACCATTTGAGAGGCGATGGCTACGAGGTAGAGGACAGACTGAACAGAAGCAGTCACGGGGATTATTGGCACAGTGAAAGCTATAACGCTGATGACGGTGATCGTTATGTTGTAACTCATGGCAGAATCGGTATGGCTGACCTTAATTCCGAACACTCAGAAGTACAGAACATTGTATTAGGTTATACAAAAGAATTGCAGGGCATGGGCGTTGACGGTATCCGTTGGGACGCAGCGAAGCATATCGGACTTCCAAGTGAAGGCTGTAACTTCTGGAAAACTGTTACTTCCCAGGGAATGTATCATTACGGTGAAATTTTGAACAACCCCGGTGTTTACGGTGACGCTGCTAATACGGTTTTACGTGAATATGGAAATTATATTGGCGTTACAGACAGCCAGTACGGTATGGATATGCGTAATGCGTTTGGCGGCGGCAAAGCAATGGAAGGCTACGGCAACTTGATTGCGTCAGCAGGTCTTTCCGAATCAAAACTTGTGTATTGGGCAGAAAGCCATGATAACTGGTCTAATAACTCTGATTGGGGTTACTCATGGTGGGCAAGTGAGAATGTTATCGACAGAGCTTATGCAGCAGTAGCAAGCCGTAATGGTATTCCGGCACTGTATTTTTCACGTCCGAGTACACATTCAAAAGATGATATTACGATTGGTGCAAAGGGCAGCACACACTTTACTTCTACCGAAGTAGCAGAAGTTAATAAGTTTAAAAATGCCATGGTTGGCAAGAAAGACTATTATTCCTATTCAAACGGCAACTGTTCAATCACACGTCAGGGCGGCGGCGCAGTTATCGTTAAGGGCAGCGGCAGCGGTAATGTTTCCGTACCGAACGGCGGCAAATATGCAACACCCGGTACATATAAAGATCATATTTCCGGCAATACATTTACTGTAACAGAATCTACAATCACCGGTGACGTAGGTCCTTCGGGTATCGCAGTTCTTTACGATGCAGTATTGCCAGGCGGCGTATCGGCAACTCCGGCAACAGGCACATCGTTTTCAGGCACACTTAACGTAACACTTAAAGCAACAGACGTAACAAACGCTACTTACTCGACTTCCGAGGGCGCGTCGGGTTCATACACAGACGGTCAGACAATTACTGTTGGCGTGTCTACAGCAGAAGGCAGTTCTGTTACATTGACACTTTCCGGTAAAAAATCGGACGGTTCCAGCGTTACAGCAACTTACAAGTATAATAAGCAAGCTCCTAAAACTTACCCGACACTCAATGGCGGCGGATTTGTATTCGACAACTCTTCCAAAAATTGGAGCGTAGTAAAAGCTTACGTTTATGACGAGAGCGGCTCTTCCGTAATTACTAATGCGGCTTGGCCGGGCAGCCAAATGACCGACTGCGGCAACGGTTACTGGAAGTATGAGCTTGATTCAAAGTTCTCGGGCAGCAACGTACAAGTTATCTTTAACAATGGCAGTGAGCAGATTCCGGCATCTCAGCAGCCCGGCTTTGAGATGTCTGCTACAGATAAGAAACTTTACGAGAATGATGCGTGGACAGATCTTCCGGTATCTTCAAGCATTAAAGTTTCTTTGGCAGCTTCTTCAAATTCTGTTAAAGTTGGCGATTCCGTAACGCTGACAGCAACTGCAACAGGTGCGTCAGGCACAGTAAACTACACCTTTACAGAAGGTTCCAACACAATTCAGGCTTCTTCCACAAAGAATACTGCAACATGGACACCTTCAACAAAGGGTACCTACACAATCAAAGTAACGGCTAAGGATTCGAGCGGTTCGGCAGAAGCTACTACAAGCATAACGGTAACTGCTCCTGATTCAAACGATCCTACCGTAACAGTTGATAAGGTTTCCGGCACAGAGTTCACCACAGAAACATATAATGTTAAGCTTACGCTTGCAAACGCAACTAAGGGTACATACTCTGTTGATAACGGTCCTGTAAAAGAGTTCACAGGCTCACAGACAATAACTATTGGCGAAGGTAAAATTGCTGATTCCGTTATTAAGGTTGATACAACAGCTACCAATGCAAATGGTGTAAAAAAGAGTTATTCATTCAAATACAATAAAAAGTATGTTGTTAAGACAGGCTCAAGTTCATCGAGCGCAGCTCTTACAACAGAGGCAAGCGGTTCAGCTTTGGCAGGCCAGTACAAAACAAACGCTGTCGGCGTAGGAGCAAACAAGACAATCTCTGTTGACGGAGATATCAGCGACTGGTCAAGCGATATGTTGATTGCGCAGGGCGCGGCAAACGATGACCCACGTGTATATCGTCCGAATTCCATGTATGAGCTTCCGGTAGACTTGTATGCTCTTTATGGCGCATACGATGATAACAATGTATATCTCATGTGGGAGATGACAAACGTTCAGGACGTTGTTGCTCCTATCGATGATTATCCAATCTCGCAGGGTATACTTTGGCAGACACAGGAGCTTCCTTTCTTCATCGCTGTTGATACAGGCAAGACAAGCGACGCTATCGGAAACAGCGGTAAGCTTCAGGCAGGCGGAACAATTTGGAACTCCGGCATGACATTTGGAAGCAACAGCTTCAACAGACTTATCTCTATTAATACAAAGGGCGGCAACGGACCTTATGTATATCAAGGCGACAGCACAGGCTTGAATCCGGTAGAAGTTTTAGATGCTAAAACTTCTAAAATTAAAATGGGTTATGGCAAAGGTATTTTAAGTTCTACTGTAAAAGGTATTAACGGTGCGTACGGCGCAAATAATAACCGTGTAGTAGGCGATGTATGCAGTGATTCTGCAGCTTGGGTTGACTTTAATACAAAAGGACATTCAAGCGGCAGCTTAGACTTCTTCTACGAATTATCAATTCCGTATGATGAGCTTGGAATTACGAAGTCAGATGTTCAGTCAAACGGTATCGGCGTAATGTTGGTAGCTACATTCGGTATGTCAGGTATGGACTGCTTGCCTTATGATGCGTCTATGAACGATAATGCAGACCAGCCGGATACACAGTCACAAGAGAACAACAGCTTTGAAAAGAGTGACGCTGATAATATTACGGCTGCATTTGCAAGAATAGGTAAGGGCGGCAATACACCTGTACCTCCTGATCCGACAACTCCTCTCCAAGTAAACTTCGGCGCAGACCGTTCTGCTCCTCAGTACTCTTCAACAGCGCTTACTCTCAAAGGTATCGGCTATGGCGGCAAAGCTCCTTACACATATGAGTTCACAGTAGACGGCACAGTAGTAAAGGCTGCAAACTCAACAGATTCTTGTTCTTGGACACCGGGTTCGGACGGAACTCATACGATGAAATGTAAGATTACAGACTCCACAGGCGCTTCTGTAACAGTTAACAAAGACTTTACGTCTGAAACTGACGGCACTGTTACTACAGCCGGATGGGTTACTGTTGTAGATGCATTCTGTGTGTCTATCGGTATCCTTATCGTTGCTGCTGCTGCTGCCGTTATTGTTAGCATGACTGGCGTTCTTACCAAAAGCGCTATTAAAAAGTAACATCCTTAAAATAATGTAAGATATGGCAAAGAAGAAAAAGAAAATGCCTGGTCTGAACACCAGTTCAACGGCAGATATTTCTTTCATGTTGCTTATCTTCTTCCTGGTAACTACATCTATGGATACGGATATGGGTTTGGCCCGACACCTGCCCCAACCGCCAGATCCAGATCAGGAGGATGCTCAGGTTGACATCAAGGCAAGAAATATCTTGTATGTTCGCTTGAACTTCGAAGGTCAGTTATGGATAGAGGATGAGACCACCAGAGGCTATGCCGACATTAAAGAGTTACGTCAGCGTGTGAAGGAATTCGTTAAGAATGAGCAGAACTATAGCAAATGGCCTGAGAAGCATGTGAAGATTCTTGATCATCTGGGTCGTTGCTATGTTACTGATAAGCATGTTATCTCTGTGCAGACTGACCGTGGAACCCCATACGATGCGTATTTCCAGGTTCAGAACGAGTTGGTAGCAGCATATTCTGAGTTACGTAATGAGTTGGCAAAAGAGAAGTTCGGACGTG